>NZ_JAKJSW010000467.1:0-896 GCF_050337375.1 Vibrio makurazakiensis
TTACTTAGTTAATTTTCTTTTTAGACCATCTTTCAACGCAGATTTACTAGATATGCTTCTTCTAAACACTTGAAAGTAAACAAATCAACACGTTACAGCTAGTCTTACTAATAACTTTGGGCGTTTCCGTATACGCAAGCATCGTTATGACTTAACTCACTTCTGCCACATTCCGATTTTGCACAATAGAGCGTAGGTAAACCCCACCAGAAAACAGCTCGACTTTTGCTAATGGTAGAGCTTCTAACACCGATGGGTGGAAACGCCTGATTATCACTTTTCTCTTCAGCGTCAACAATTAGGAAAAGCAGTCATTAAGATGATCGAAGTGCGCCTTTCATACGTATAGGCAGTATCTAATCCCCCAAATCAGCTAAATAAGTAGAGCTTCATGTGACAACCCCACTAAAGATGAAACCTCAAAAAACAGCACTAGGAAGTCACTCAGTTAATCGGCTGCCTATTTTTCCATTGCCAATATTTTTACTTGTCGGTGGAATGCAACGACTGAGAGTCTTTGAACCCAAATACATCTCTATGGTTGCCACAGCAGCCAAAGGTGAAGGTTTTGTTATCTGTATGGACGAAAAAAAAGACCTTTCTTCAACTGAGGATTGGGGAGCACACGTGAACATTGTCGACTTTGATATGGGGAAAGACGGGGTATTGATTATTGATGTGTTAGCACAACGCTTAGTGAATTTGACTCAGATCGAGTCCCAAGCTAATGGGTTATTGACGGGGCAAGTGGATACACTTATTCATTGGTCTGCAGAATCTGGAGACCTGTTAATAGAAGACGGAAACATTGCCTTTTTATCTGACACACTCAAAGCGATATTTAGCGCACATCCAGAACTCAGTTTCCTATATAAACAGGAAACTGAGTTCTGGAT
>NZ_JAKJSW010000468.1:0-885 GCF_050337375.1 Vibrio makurazakiensis
GTAATAACATTGAAGACTATGTTGAATGGGCTTTTCTACGTTATCAAGCCTCAAGAAATATCGCATTCAGGCTTGGCAGAACCAGTACCGATCTCTATCTCCTATCTGAATATACACCCGTCGGTTATGCCTACACTTGGGCTCGCCCTCCGACCGAACATTACAGCCACTTAGGCTCCTTCTCCTACATCGATGGAGTGGATGCCTCGTACAGCAATAACATCCATGATGGGTTTCTTGATCTTCGTTTAGGTTATGGGTCGTCTACGGTAAAAATTGAAGCACAGAATGGAGAGCCCTTAGAGTTTAAATTAAACGATACCCTTTCAATGAGCGGTCTATACAGTACCAATTTCTGGAAAATTAAGTTAGCTGCGGCATTTACTAAACCAAGCGGTTTTAACAATGAAGGACAGCAGTTGCTTATCAATGGTTTGAACTCAATACCCAGTGCACTCTGGCCTCAAGCGGCTGGCCTAGCCGAACAATTCGCGTTTTCGGATAAAGAGATCCGTTACTACGCTGCTGGGTACGAAATCGAAATAGATCAGGTTACGCTAACAACCGAGTTTGCTTACACTGATCCCAACTGGGAAACCTACCCCGACTATGCGAGCGGCTATCTTAGCCTGGCATACAGGCTGAACGAGGTCACTTTATTTGGCGTGTATTCCAAAGTAAAAAACACTGATGACAAAATTTCAGTCACCGCCCCCACAAGCAATCCACTTTTACCTGAAGCGACTCAGACTCAACTAGAGCAGCTATGGCAAGGTGCAAATTACAATATTAATTACCGAACCATAGATCAGGATACGATCAGCGTAGGCGTCCGTTGGGATTTATATTCTCAATTGGCCTTGAAGGCTCAATATGACTATACAC
>NZ_JAKJSW010000469.1:0-837 GCF_050337375.1 Vibrio makurazakiensis
AATTTATTATCTTTATCTAGCTTCCAGTAATCTCCCCACTCTCTATCTACTAGAGTCGGTTTAAAATCTTCAAGACCATTGCCATGAGTTTGTGTTAATTCACCAAAATATATCTTCCCGTCTAAGTTGTAAAAATCCACCCTTATATAGTCAAAATTATCAGCTAAACACTTCGCTAATTCGATCATTTTTGAAAGGTTTATAGGTGGCATAATTCCATTTATTTTCGGATACGATGAGTTTAATTTGTAGTCCATTTCATTCCAGTTGTGGTCATATATACTACGACTATGAGAACCATACCTCCCTCGATCAATTTGAATAAACATTTCATCTTCAAAGCAGTGGAATTTGAAATCATCAGGTACCATTAACCCTGAGTCTAAATACTTTTCAGCAAGAATAACTCTATCTATTTTTTCATAAAAAGGTTCATGACTTATTGAACCAAAATCATCTTTCAAGGCTTTATTCATTTTTTCAATTATAGCGTAAGGGTTTTCTTTCTGTTTGTTTGTAACTATTTGAATATGATTAAACCCACTACCATGGTTTGTTTTAAGAACAAACTGTTCAGGTAAATCATCCCAATCAGATATTGAGAACTTATCATATACCCCTAGTAACGGAATAAGATACTCAGCACCAATCCTCTTTGAAACCAACTCTCTAACTTTATACTTATCCGCAATTAAAGCCATTTCCTCATGGTTACCATAATATTTCCTATAATAGATTTTTTCATTAAATGTTGTAGGACTTGATATATTGAGAGGGTAACCATGCTTTTTTTTGAATAATCTACCTCTGAAAAGTTCATATTTTAACTTTTTCATT
>NZ_JAKJSW010000470.1:0-830 GCF_050337375.1 Vibrio makurazakiensis
ATTTATATATTTATCGTTAGTGAACAATGCCAATACAAGCTCGATGAACTAGAATCCCAGTTAATGGACAGTATCAGGATCAAGTGCATGTCATTTTGATGGAGCGAAATATGCCGACCACGGAAGATATACAAATTAGCCAAGAATTGGTTAGAAAGAATAAAGCAAAAGTACTCGCCAAAATTAACCAGCAAGGGAACATGTCTCAAGGGTTCCGTCTCGTAAATGTCGAAGATTACAACCAAAGACTTCAAGCCCTCAAACATAAAGTCGAAAACTTCGATTATCTAAACGATGCTAACAAGCAACAAGATCAAACAATTCTCGAGATAATGACTCAGAAAGAGAAGATTCATAACTATCTTGATGAAACGTCTAGTCAGCAGATCAAAGGTGGAAACTCTGACTTTAAAGCGAAGAACCAGCTTGCCAATGCGTCATTAAAGAAGAAGCAGTTGTTCCTCATGTTTATGGAAACTGTTGAAGCTCAGGAAGCACTAAAAGAATATGCAGTTCGTATTGCTTCCGTCTGTAACGGTACTGTAAAGCAGCCACCTGGGGCCTATTTTGGTGTAAAAGATTTTCATGGTGCACTCGACAAAATTACCAACCGTAAACGCCACTACGATATTGGTGATTTAAAAGATGCAGCCCGCATGACTATTGTGTTTGAGACGATGGAAGATATGGTCGCAGCCAAAGCTATGATCGCGTTGACGCAAGAGTTTGTGCTGTTACAGCATCACCAAAATGCAATGAAAGATCGATACGGGACGAGCCGAGGCGATAATTCTAAGTTCAACTGTGGTGCAACCGATGCTGGCTACAAA
>NZ_JAKJSW010000471.1:0-830 GCF_050337375.1 Vibrio makurazakiensis
AGTAATAATAATATAACAAAACATCTTTTATCTTGTGAAAGTATTATTGACAAATACAAGTTAACAGATTTTCAATCAGCAAGAATGAAATGCCAAGTTTATAGTTATAACTCAAGGAGTGTGAGATTTTCTTTGTTAATTTCGACTGCCTTTAGGAGTAGAAGTGTTTACATCATGGCTAGAATGCTAAAATACTATGTTACAGGGAAGGAAAGCTTTTAATTATGTCAAATAGATTGCTGATGATGACAACTTGTATTGTCGATGATAATAATATAAATGATCTGTTAAGAATGTTAAATTCATATCAAGGTCAGAATTTTTCTAGGTATCAAATTGTATTGTTGCAAGGTTCTTGTGACGGTTTTATAGAGCAAGTCAAGGGGATGAAAAAAGTCGCTGATGTTATTTTTAGCGATGATGTTATTTCTCTCTCAAGTGCTAGAAACCGGATGATAAAATTTGCGATGAACAACGGCTTACTAGCGGAATCAAGTATCATAACCTTTCCTGATGACGATTGTTGGTATCCAAATGATAACTTGGCTGAGTTGGTGGACAAGTTTGATATAGATCCAGAGCTAGAATTATTGGTATGCCGTTATTCTAGTAAAACTAAGCTCGTTTCTGATTCCGTTGAACAGCGTTTGTCTACCAAAGATTTAATCGAACATGGTTCATCGGTAACATTATTTGTTCGTAAAGAGTTGATCGATATTGATGATTTTTTCGATGAAAAATTAGGGATTGGTTCGGTAAATAATGGTGGTGAAGATCTGGATTTCTCATTGAGAGCTTATGCTAAGTCTACTAAATCATTATTTATTAAT
>NZ_JAKJSW010000472.1:0-828 GCF_050337375.1 Vibrio makurazakiensis
CTTCCTACCTTAAGATCGATAGAACCCTTATTGATGATGATATTGAATTGGCAGCAGCAGTCATTCTAGCCAAAAGTTTGGGTGCAAAAACTATTATCGAAGGGGTGGAGTCTAAGCAGCAATTTGATAGATGTAACACATTAGGGATTGACTATTTCCAAGGCTATTTTTTATCAAGACCACTAAGTATACCCCAACTAAATGATTACCGTTAGAATCCATCATTAGGAATAAGGTGACTCAAACTTTGTTAAAACGTACTGGATTTGATGAGTAACAAATCATCGAAACACCACGGGTATTTTAGGTGAGAGTGTTTGGAGTCCGAATACTTTCACTTAAAACGCTATTCTTCCCTTAAACTATCTATCAACGTTTCAAAATTAAATTGACTACTTGTGATTTCATCAAATGCTTTCAAATATTTTCGTTCCTTCGCGCTATAAAGGAGATCGTGGCCCGTTTTTATAGCTAATTCAATCGAAGGCCAATCATCCAAAAAACACACCAAAGATTTCTTGTTAGTTGCTTCAACAAAAACAAGACCAATCAGCGCTACTTCTTTTACTTGAGTGAACTGCTCACTGTAATTTGAATCGATTTCAGTTTCTAATAGACTAACAATACTCCGACGGATCTCTATCAACATATAATCTTCGATCCCTATACTCATATAACCCTTCCATTTTTAAATCGACATATCCGTAGTGTTCGGATTCCGAACACATTACAAACTCAAGTCATTTTGCCTTTAGCATAACCTCTACGGGTGGAACTTGGTGCCAAATAATGTCACTTGTGCCTGTATAGATTTTGGTCGTTTTAGCA
>NZ_JAKJSW010000473.1:0-825 GCF_050337375.1 Vibrio makurazakiensis
ACCTAGCGATCAGCTACCTGGTTGACCTACTTCTTAACGTTGCAAAAAACCGTACTATTGATTTCTTACCTTGCTGGGATGAAGTCCACTCTAGCAACATGAGTAAAGTATGTCGTAACGAGCAAGAATATGCAGAAACTGAAGCATTCTACGCTAAGCAAAATGTAAAGCTGATGGCAGTCCAAAAAGGCGAATACATTATCGCGAAGTGCGCTGAAGATTTTGTATCGGAAGGTAAAACTGTTCGCCAGGGTAAAGTACTGAAGTCGGTTTACTACCGTCCAGCAGACTTAGCTTCGCTTAACGCTTAATTGATAAGCGACTCATAGTAACACTATTTTAAAAGCCACCTTCGGGTGGTTTTTTATTGGCTCAGCGTTCTGATTTATTAAACGTATGTTCAAAACGATTGGATATTCTTAACAAAGGTTATTACTTAAAATAACCCAAAATTAAGGAGAAACGATTATGAATGAACTAGATAGTTACTGCGAGAAAATCGATCTGAACATGTCAAATGATGAAATAAGACTATTAGGCTGGGAAGACAAAGAGTGGATCATTGAATCAACTGTCTTTCTAACGATTGTTTCAGTCTTCATGTTTTTTATGTATCAGTTTTAAATGTCTAAGGTACTGTTACTCAAAACACATCCCGTTTGGCTAGCTTCCTTTTATTAACTCCGTCTAGCCAAACAGTAAATAATTCTGCCCCTCAACCGATACTGACTTCACTTGAGTATTGAAAACTTTCTCCAATTGCTCAGGTGTTAATACCTGTTCCGCTGGTCCACAGTTTTGCAAAATACCCTTATCTAATAGAAG
>NZ_JAKJSW010000474.1:0-819 GCF_050337375.1 Vibrio makurazakiensis
TCTGTAAACAGTTCATATTCAAATTAGGCCTCAGATTATATCATTATTGGAACAATATTCCATAAAGCGTATGGTTAACTGCTGAGAACTTGAACGAGAGTATTAAAAATAATTATCACTTAAATAAATAATGCTCAGTCACTGAATTCAGGGCATGGATTCCCTTAGTGACGTTTTTACAACTGTAAGTCAGCCTGTATCGTAAAATTTACGTTTTTTACACCGTGTAACCCGCTAAAATCTCTTACAAAACCTAAATGTTGCTAAGTTGTGTGTTTTTTGTTTTGTTAATTTTACATTGTGCCTACAGAATCCCTATCCCATTAGTTTTTAAGAATATTTCCATCTTTTGCCATTTTACTCCAAGTTAAACATAGTTCCGTTGTTTACGGGCAACTGAAAATTAACGAAATATAAAGTCTTAGGGAGTAAAGCATGTCGACAGAATTTAACCCACTCGGTACAGATGGTTTTGAGTTTGTTGAGTACACAGCAGCCAATGCTGAAGGGATTGAACAGTTAAAGGCACTATTTGGCTCGTTAGGTTTTGCAGAAGTTGCTAAACATCGTTCGAAAGAAGCCTGGTTGTACCGCCAAGGTGATATTAACTTTATTGTTAATGCTGAGCCTCACAGTCAAGCCGAGAAGTTTGCTAGTGCTCATGGCCCATCGGTTTGTGGTATGGCATTTAGAGTGAAAGATGCAAATGCGGCCTTTGAACATGCGAAAGCCAATGGCGGTAAAGCGTACCAAACTCAAATTGGGCCAATGGAACTAAGCATCCCAGCTATTTACGGTATAGGGGATAGCTTACTGTAC
>NZ_JAKJSW010000475.1:0-768 GCF_050337375.1 Vibrio makurazakiensis
ACGGTGAATACGTTCCCGGGCCTTGTACACACCGCCCGTCACACCATGGGAGTGGGCTGCAAAAGAAGTGGGTAGTTTAACCTTTCGGGGAGGACGCTCACCACTTTGTGGTTCATGACTGGGGTGAAGTCGTAACAAGGTAGCCCTAGGGGAACCTGGGGCTGGATCACCTCCTTATACGAAGATATCACGATAAGTGTCCACACAGATTGATGGTTTAGGTTTAGTTAAAGCCAGAGCTTTAATTAATGACTTCGGTTATTGATTAAAGCTTTTTGCTTTATGCTCTTTAACAATTTGGAAAGCTGACTGATTGATTACTTACGAGTAATTCAATCAAATTTAAAAGTTCTCAATGTTTATCTGCTCTTAGTTAATAAGAACAGTATAAACACAACAAACACATTCAAGTGTCTTGTATTCGAATCAAACGTTAGTTTGATTCACAATTGAGTCCGGCAAACAGTTATCAAGAATTAACCCTTCTTGATGACAACCAAAAACCTTGGTTGTTTGAACATACATAAGACCCTTTCGGGTTGTATGGTTAAGTGACTAAGCGTACACGGTGGATGCCTTGGCAGTCAGAGGCGATGAAAGACGTAATAACTTGCGATAAGCCCAGATTAGGTAGTAATAACCTTTTGAGTCTGGGATTTCTGAATGGGGAAACCCACGTGCAYAAGCACGTATCCTGTTGTGAATACATAGCAACAGGAGGCAAACCGGGGGAACTGAAACATCTAAGTACCCCGAGGAAGAGAAATC
>NZ_JAKJSW010000476.1:0-763 GCF_050337375.1 Vibrio makurazakiensis
GATAAAATCGTTATCCGTCAGCGCCAAACTAAAGGTAAGTTTGCTGGTGGTGGCTTTGGTTTTAAACTAGAAGCAGCAATCCAACTTTCTGAAGGCTTGAACGTAACGGTTGTAACGCCTGCTGATATTAAAGAGAGCTTGAAGCGCAATCCGCTAATGGTTCAATTTAAAGATACAGGTCTTAAACAGTACCAAGAGCAAGCATTTGTAACAGCTTACGCGTGCCTAATGGGTCGCATGTAATCTGTTTAGTCACTTAGGTTGACTGCGAGGGCCTGAAGTCTACGGATTTCGGGCCTTTTTTATTTGCGTCCACTTTTGTATTTGCATCAAGGTATTACTTACACTTACGATCGTTAAATATTGATGCAGCCTTAACGTTGCTAATTGGGAGCTTAAAATGTCAAACAGTGTATTTATTGCAACAAGTTTAGATGGCTACATAGCGGATAAAAATGGCGGTGTTGATTGGTTGCATGCCATACCTAATCCTGACGGTGATGACATGGGATATGTCGAACACTTTGAACGAATCGATGCAATGGTCATGGGACGAAACACGTTAGACATGGTATTGAGTTTCGGCGTTGATTGGCCTTATACCAAGCCGGTCTTTGTTCTAAGTAATACAATGACAACCGTGCCCTCAGGCTATGAAGATAAAGTTTTTCTAGTGAAAGGCGAGCTACGAGACGTGCTAAAGTCTATTCATGATCAAGGCTATCAAAAGCTTTATATTGATGGCGGGGTAACGATTCAAAAC
>NZ_JAKJSW010000064.1:0-20862 GCF_050337375.1 Vibrio makurazakiensis
GACTCACATTCCTAAGTTCCATACAGTGGTTATTCATTTTTGTATCGATTAATCAGTGAGGCTTCATGGTAAAACAAAGGGAATTTCCAACCGATATACTTATCAATGGTAAAGAGTCGACAGATTACTATCGAGATTCATTTTCGGTGCAGGTGAATCGTAACGAATTAAGCTCTGTTGATGTCTATCATGCTATTTTTGGTTACATGCCAAAGCCTGTTCAAGTCGCAATGGATATTCGTAACGTCGTGATGACGCGGTTAGGGTTTAAAGGGGCGACATCAAATATGTCATTACCTTTAGATGAGATCAAAGAGGGCGAGAAAGCTGGATTTCTTACGTTTGAGCTTGTATCGGAAAAGGAAGTGGTTACCTCTTCAAGCGAAAAGAACATGGACTTATGGTTATCTGTTGCTAAGTTATCAGATGATGAATTTGCTGTGTCGACACTGGTCAATTTGAAAACGCGCTCAGGAAAAATTTATATGTCGTTTATTAAACCTTTCCATAAAGTTGTCGCCACTTATTCAATAAGAAGCGCGTTAAAGTCCGGAAGAATATAGAGCATAGGGGTCATTCCAAGCACCATGTTCGAATTGTTTTAATCTCATTTGAGTCGATGTTTAATGATTCCAAAAATTCCTGGTGCGCCGAAGGCTCTCGTTGCTCAAACTGTTTATGCCAGTTCTGCATGTCTTTGTCATCCATACCCGAAGCAACCATGATTTCTACCCATTTATCTTTCGTCATGTTTTCATTGGCCAACAATTGAGGCTTTTCTAACAGTGTTAAAATTGCTTTTTGTTGTTGCCTTAGGCGTTGGATTTCTACTTCTAGAGCGTTGAATTGCCCCTGTAGGATAGACTCTTGGCAAGCACTGTCCTGCGTTTCGAGTAGAGATGCGATTTCAGTTATTGGCATTCCATAAGAGCGGTATGAAATGATGGATTCCAGTCGCTTAGATTCATTATCACCATACCAACGGTAACCATTATCAGACCGTGATGCTGGGGCAAGTAGACCTGCTCGCTCGTAGTACAGAACTGTCGTGCGAGATATATTATGTTTATTGGCTATCTGGGTTACAGTCAACATGGTTGGCGCCTTAAATTTAGATCGGTAAGTATTTAAGCTTTTGTCTTTTTGGCTAAAACGCTATTCAAGTATGGAAGAAAACTGCTCGCAATAATAACAGCGACCCCAATCAATGCTAATTGGTTTGGCATTTCGGAAAATAGCCAGTATCCAAGGATCACAGAATAAATCATCTGCGAGTATTCAACGTTAGAAACCACATTGGCTTCGCCCCACTTATACGCGGTAACACCAAACCATTGCGCGATAGAAGAAACAACACCGACTAGCATGAGTAATGCTAACTCATAAACGTTTGGCCATTGCCACGCCACTATGCTTGGTATTAGTGTCACCACGCCAACAAAGACAGCTTGATAAGTTAAAACCACGGTTTTGGACTCGACAGCAGATAACTTTCTTACACAAATGGCTGCAGTCGCTGCACCTATACTCGCGACAATTCCAGTCATGATATAGAAGCTAGACCCAGTATCAAAGGTTGGTTGTACGACCATCAATACCCCGACAAAGCCTATCGCGATGGTTAATAGCCTAATGCGCCCGACGGCTTCCGTTAAAGCCACTCGTGAAATAATAGCCACGAAGAGTACTTTTAAAAAACCTAACGCTGTTGCATCTGCAAATGGGATATTGCTGACGGTCAGAAAGCCAAGATATAAGGCAATAAAAGCCCCAGAGACTCGTAATAAGTGAACTGGCACCATCTTGGGTGACATCAATGAATCAACATTTCTGATGATGGCAGGGGTTAACAGCACGATGAAGATAAGCTGTCGAAATAGCAGTATCTGGAACGCATCGATGGTTTCGCTTAGCAAGCGAACCATGACGCCGACAACAATGAACAAGGCATTGGAAATGAGAGCGAGCCCGATGCCTTTCGCGCTGTCAGGTAATTGCGACCAGTAATCAGCAAGAGGGTGAGATGAGTTGCTTGGTTGTATGTGTGCCATGGGGAAACCTCAGTATTAATTGAGGTTGAAGTCTAGGCCCTACACCTATAGACGGGTCAACGAAGTATCTTATTTACCGATTTGATCGATTTCTGTTTGTAGGCTTTCTAATTGATCGAGGATTAACAAAAACTTTTGGCCAAAAGGCGTGACTTTGTATTCCACTCTAGGTGGTATTTCATTGAACATTTGTTTGTCTAATATCCCGAACTCAACGTTTCGCTTTAAGCATTCGTTGAGTACTTTGGTGGATAGCCCTTCAACAGAACGAACCATTTCACCAGGTCTATTGATACCATTGGCCAACAATTGATAGACGGTCAATGACCATTTACAGCCATAGATTGTCTCGACCATACGAGCAGAACGCTCTGGTGCAGACTTACGTGAAAAAAAGTTTTCCTGATTTTTCATAAAGATGTACCAATAAGTACCTACCTAACCGATTTGTACTTACTATTCATAGTGTTAGTTCAAGGCCTAAGATTACCACGTTCACATAGCTTAGGAGATAACAAAATGAACTTCACTAAAAATGGCATGGCGGTAATTATTGGTGGCACGAGCGGTATGGGTTTTGAAACGGCAAAGCAGTTAGTCGCGCAAAATAAATCGGTGTTGATCGTTGGGAATAACAGCACTAAGTTAGATAACGCAGTGTCTGAGCTGCAAGGTTTGGGTAACGCTTCGGGTTGGCAAGCAAACTTGTATGACGACGCGAGCGTAGCTCGCCTTATTGATCACTTAGAAACTTTAGATGAAGGCATTGGTTATTTGGTCAATGCTGCGGGTTACTTTAATCCCAAAGCATTTTTTGAACACCAAGAGTCAGATTACGATCAGTATATGCAGTTAAATAAAGCAACATTTTTTATTACTCAAGCGGTCGCTAAACTCATGATGCGATCGGGCGGAGGTAGCATTGTTAATGTAGGTTCTATGTGGGCAAAACAAGCGATTAAAGCGACGCCGTCTTCTGCTTACTCAATGGCAAAAGCTGGATTACACTCATTGACTCAGCACATGGCAATGGAACTAGCCGACAGCCATATACGTGTAAATGCGGTATCACCGGCAGTCGTAAAAACGCCAATTTATGAGTCTTTTATTGCACCTGAAGAAGTTGACCAAGCATTAGAAGGTTTTAATGATTTCCATCCAATTGGACGAGTGGGGTTACCAAAAGACATTGCTAATAGCATTTGCTTCTTACTTTCTGATAATGCTGATTGGGTCACTGGAGCTATTTGGGATGTCGATGGTGGCGTACTTGCTGGGCGCAATTAAACGCCATGCCGGAATAGTAGCTTAAAGATGAAGAACAAATGAAAGCGCAATTACGAATGAAGGTGAGGTGCTCTCATTTTCACGTAGAATAAAAGACAGCAAAACAATAATAAAATTGAGTAAGGTTAGATGATGCTAAACATGGATTTTTCAAAAAGACTGGTGATTGAAACTGAATCGTTAGAGTGGACTGCTAGCCCTGCTAAAGGGGTTTGGCGTAAACCATTAGAGCGTGAAGCAAAAGAATCAGGGCATACAACCAGTGTTGTTAAATACGATCCAGCATCGTCTTTCTCTGAACATCCGCACCCGAAAGGTGAAGAGATCTTTGTCTTAGAGGGCGTTTTTTCAGATGAAACGGGAGACTTTCCTGCTGGGACTTATATCCGTAACCCACCGGGGAGTGCTCACTCACCATCCAGCGAGAATGGCTGCTCAATTTTAGTGAAGCTGAATCAGTTCGACGACCGAGATTTAACTCAAGTTCGCGTTAATACTCGTGAAGCGGCGTGGTTACCCGGTATTGGAGGCTTGCAAGTCATGCCACTGCATGAATTCGAACATGAGCACGTTGCCTTAGTTAAATGGCCTGTTGGTGAGCGCTTCCAGCCACATCGCCATTTTGGTGGTGAAGAAATCTTTGTTCTTTCTGGGACATTTAAAGACGAGCATGGCGAGTACCCTAAGCATACATGGATGCGTAGCCCGCACATGAGTGAACACTTCCCGTTTGTCGATGAAGAAACGATTATTCTGGTAAAAACCGGGCATCTACCGCTGGTGTGATTGGTAAACCAAAGTAGAAAGCCACGATAGGTAAGTATCGTGGCTTTCTGTGTTTCTACTTATTGGCTTTAGGTATTAGCATTACAGGGTAATATTGGCTACCTAGTAAGCGACACCAATACGCTGACGGGGAAACTTACCAGCTTCTAATTCATCAATCATAGCTATCGCATAGTCGCCCACTGAAATCTTACTATTTCCGTCAGAATCTGTGAGTAATTGATCGCCGCCAGTTCGATATTGCGACAAAGTTTCACCGGGGAATATTTCAGCAGCAGGGCTCACGAACGTCCAATTTGAATTGCTGTCAGACTGTTTGAATACCTTTAACGCCTCGCCCTGTGCTAACGCTTCATTTTTGTAATCTTCTGGGAACTCAGGAACGGAAACCAATGTAACGTTTGGAGCGACTTCTAAAGAGCCTGCACCACCCACCCAAAGTAGACGTTCTACGTTGATTGTCGGCAGAATGTTTAAAAGCTTCTCCGCAGTTTTACCGACAATATCGTGATTACCTAAAGCTCGCCCACCGATAGAAGCAATGACCGCATCAACATTTGCGAGTGCGTCAGTGAGGTTTGCTTCTTCATCTTGTAGGTCAACAGTACGAACTTCGACATCTGTTAATTCTAATCGGCTTGGATCTCTTACAACGGCGACCACTTCGTGGCCACGAGATTTAGCTTCAATTGCGATATGATTACCAATCCAACCTGACGCGCCTAATACTGCAATTTTCATAGTGTTTCTCCAATTGTGTAAGTCTGTTTTTCGACAACAATTGCAGTCTAATAGCTAACCTCTACGCGATAAATATCAAGATATGATGTAGATTGTATCGCTATAAGTTACTAATTATGTTGGGTGGGAGTTGGAATGGATAAGTTAACCGCGATGAAAAGTTTTGTTGAAGTAGCCAACTGTTCCAGCTTTACTCAGGCTGCTGAACATTTGGATATGAGCCGATTACAAGTTTCGCGGCATGTTCAGGAAATAGAGTCCTGGCTGAAACAGCGTTTATTGCATAGAACGACTCGAAAGGTCAGCCTAACCGCCGCAGGTGAAGAGGCACTAAAGCGTTGTGAAAAAATACTCCATGAAACTGCAGAGCTAGAAGTTACCGCTCTGAATACAACAGAGCATTTATCTGGAACTATTCGCATCGCAGCGCCGATTGGTTTAACGCAAAATATGTTGCTCGATGTTGTCGAACAATTTACCGATTTACACCCAAACATTACCGTTGAACTGTTTGCATCTGACCATTTTACTCAGCTGGTGGATGAAAGAATTGATATAGCTCTTCGCTATACGGATAAGCCTGACGATAGCCTCATTGCGCGTAAGTTAATGGAAATAGATTCTGTGGTGTGCGCCTCTAAAGAATACTTGGTGCGGTTCGGAGAGCCTTTACATATTGAAGATCTTCAAAATCACAATTGTTTACGCCATTTGGGTACTAGTGAGTGGGGGTTCGTTAAAGATAACCAACATCGTTCAATAGAGGTCAAAGGTAGCATAAAGGCAAATGATGTCGGTGTAATAGTTCGAGCTGCTCAGCATGGAAAGGGGATAGCTCGGTTACCGTGTGACTTAGCAAATCCATTGATTGAGAGTGGAGTTCTTCAACCTATATTACGAGACTTTTCCGTCCCGAACAGTGCACTTTGGGCTGTGTATTTATCACGCAGCTACCAGCTTCCAGTTGTACGTCAATTTATCGATTTCATTGCAGAAAAGTGGTTTGAAGATATCAGAGTTAAAGAGGTGAAATGCAACTAAAGTGTGACCTGTGTCTTGTTTTTGGCGTAATTAAGCGTATAGTCCGCCCCTGAAAACGCTAACAATATTTTGTGGAGATTATCATGGGTTACGAATTAGGTAATGCTTACCTTGGTCAAATTTTGGCTAAAAACATGATGCACGAAGCGCTATACGGCAAGCCAAAACCAAAGAAAGTGTCATTCTTTAAAAGAGTGATGAAAAAACTGGCGAAGTAATACCTTAAAGCTAGGCTGATGAAGTCGCCAATTGGTATCAAGCTGTAGATGTAAATGGAATTTAAAACAAAGCCCTTAAGAGCGATCTTAAGGGCTTTGTTTGTTTTTGGATGGAACCAAAACCTATGGACTATGAATCTATAGCAACGTTTTATTAACCGGCATTTTGGTTCGATAAATCGACAACGTTATCTGGAATAGAGTCGAGTCCGTTTTCTTTCATCCACGCGGCTAAGTTGTCTGCCCCGCCAATGTACTTACCTTCAAGCCATATTTGAGGAACTGTCACAGGTGTCTTCTCACCAATGTGTGCTTTAACTTCAGGTATCATTCGATACAGCGCGGCGCTGTCTTTAACGACGTCGTGGTACTGATATTCTATGCCTGCTTCGTCCAACATATGTTTGGCTTTAACACAAAATGGGCAAGTGGCTTTTCCATAAACGATATTGCCTTTTAAGGTATCGCGAGTTGTCCACTCTTTGATGACTGATTGAATCAATACACCTCGGTTTAGCGCTTCCCCTTGGCTAACCACTTTACCTTCAACGACCAATATTGGAGCATGCCATGCGCCCATTTTTAGTGGCTCCCACCAATGAGATAACCAATCTTTTACTTCAAGCTCTATTGCTACGTCAGAAAGTTCGTTATCAAAGGTATCCTGAAGAATATCCTTAGTGAGAGTACATTCGCCACAAGGAATATTTACTTTGAATGGTCCCCAGCTTCCGCCCCAACGATATAAAGTAATTTTGATTGGTTTTGTCATAAGTTCTGCCTCAATTCTGCTCTCTTAAATAAAAAGAACGGATCGTGTGGGTATTTATTTCAATTTTTTGGATTTTTTTGTTTCCCATTGGGTAATAAAAGCAACAGATGCAACAATAATTGCAGCGCCAAGCCACAGTCTACCTGGCGGAACCCAACTGAAAACCACCCAGCCAGCTAACACATTTAATGGTAGTTTAGCGTGGTCAAAAGGTTGTACGAAAGAAGCATCTGCAACCGAGTAGGCTTTGACTATCGCCCATTGTGCTAGAGCAGTCATACAACCCGCGGCGATCAAGACTAGCCAAATGTTCATCCCTGTCGGTGTTTCCCAGTCTGGTGCTGCAAGTAGAATATTGAATGGAGTGATCAGTAATAACAGGTACACCACCATAGTTGACGGCCCATCGCTTGAAGATAAACGCTTTACCATTAATGAGTAACATGCCCAGAAAAATGCCGCGCCTACCGGTAGTAGAGTTGCCCAGCTAAAGTTTTCTGACCAGGGTTCTAGGATTATCATTGCCCCAACAAAACCTGCCAATGTTGCACCCCAACGAGCCACTCCGACCTTTTCTTTAAGGAATAAGCCAGAGCCAATGGTTGCAAATAACGGAGAAGTCATGAGCAGTGCAATACCTTGCCAAATTGGTACAGGGTAAGCTAACGCCCATAGCCAAAGTTGAATGCCAATAACCGATAAGAACACGCGCAGAATGTGTTGTTTAAGATTGTTGGTTCGCAACGATTTGCGAATGCCAAGTGTTCTTAGGTAAGGCAGGATCACAACAAGTGCTATTGCGTATTGAATAAAAGCAACAGTCGTTGATGACAATCCGTAGTTGATGCTAGCGATTTGCGCCAAGCTATTTACGATAGCGAAAGCAAGCCCAGCAGTGAGCATCCAGCTTGCGCCTTGCACTGGGTGGTGTGGCTGATTCATAGAGTATTAAGTTCAATAACAGGTGAGTAGGCAAATCATACGTCTAATCATTCGTTAAGCCAATCATGTTTACTTGGTTAACTTATTCAAAACATTGGAACAAACAGAAGTTTCATTAGGTATTCCCCTCATTTACTCTGATGAGACTCGGCTAGCGCAAAAATGCTCTAGCTCTTGTTTAGGTGAGGAGATCCTCTATGATGCAAGAGCCTCAATCAGATGGAGAAGTAAATGGCGACCGAATATTTAGAAGACGTGCTGCAAGGTCGTCGTGTGATCCAATCTTTAGACGTTGAAGACTTACCGGTTGGTGAGCATCAATTTTGGTTTCAAGTCGCCAGTGATGGTTTAGGCCAGCCGAAAAATATGCCCGTTTCTGTCTTCAAAGGAGATGAGAGCGGCCCTAAATTAATGATAACGGCTGGTATTCATGGAGATGAACTGAATGGTGTATTAGCTGCGCAGCAAATTGTTCGTGATTTGGTTGGAGTAAAGCTGCACGGAACCGTGACGATTGTTCCTACTGTGAATTTACCCGGCTTGTTGAATCATAGCCGAGACTTTGTTTCTTCAGACCCTGGTTCATGCCCTGCCAACCTAAATCGCTTTTTCCCCGGAAACCCAGAAGGGACAGCGGCGGAACGTTTTGTAGCTTCATTATGGCAACGTTTACTTAAACCAAATGCGACTTTTGCCGTCGACCTGCATACACAAACTCGCGGTGCGGTTTATCCTCTTTACGTTTTTGCTGATTATCGAGAACCGCAGTGTTTAGAGCTCGCACGTTTATTCGAGCCTGATTGTGTATTGAACGATCCAGGAGACCCAGGGATCTTAGAAACCGTTTGGAACCGTTCTGGAATACCAAGTGTTACGGTTGAAGTTGGTATGGGTAAATTTACTCAAGTCGATATGATCCAACGTGCTGTTGATGGCGTGCTGAGAATCCTTAAGTTCTACGAAATGCTTGACGGTGAGCAATCGCTCCCGGAAATGAAAGGTGTTGAAGGCAGTAAAGTTGTTTCAGTTCGTGCGGATATTGGTGGTTTTATTCTGCCTCAGGTCGAGTTACTACAAACTGTTGAAGAAGGCGATTTACTCGCAATTCAATACGACGCATTTGGAGATGAGAATAAGCGCTACTTCGCGCCTTCAGCTGGCCGAGTTCTGAGTTATAACGTGGATGCTTTGCGTGAACCCGGAGCATTAGTGACGCGTTTAATCAGCTAACCCTCTTTGTTATATCATCTAAATATCGTTTTCATGAATGCAAAGACAATAAGGCCGAGTTAAACAACTCGGCCTAAAGCTCATTTTCGTCAATAGTTTCTAGTGATTAGAAATCGTAACGGATACCAGCTTGTAGTTGGTCATCGGTATTGTCTAGCTGTTCAAATTTGTAACCCGCGTAAGTGCGAATATGACCGTTGAACTTGTAAACAGCTTCAATTGCGAAATTGTTTGCTTCTTCAGTATTGGTGTCGTCATTCTCTTGGAAGTTGTAAACGCCAACCAGTGAAAGCTGTTTGTTTGCTTTGAATTTTGCAGAAAATTCGTAACCAGTAATGTCTTCTTTAGCGACTTTACCTTTAGTGTAAAGGCCACCAACAGTGAAAGCATCCATTGAGTATTGAGCAACAAGGTTGATTTGGTCATCATCGTCACTGCCGTTCTCTTGAGATACATAGCCAGCACCGAAGTCTAGCCCCATATCTAATGAGTACATGCCCGCGATACCAAAGCTGTTTGCATCAATTTCGTCTGCAGCAATGTAGTTCACTTTTACAGTCAGTGCATCGAAAGAACCTGAGTATAAAAAGTTGTTTTCACGTTTGTCTTTGTTGCCCGAGACGATGTCAGCAGCATCTGCACCGAAAGTCGCCATAGTATCTGTAACGTCCGTTAGCATTACTTGAGCAGAGTCTTGCTTACCGTAAGAGAACTCACCAATGTCTGTACCTAAACCTGCGAAGAAGTAGCGGTTAGAAATGTCTGAAGCGTCGTCTAGTTCAGCTTCGTATTTACCAAAACCGTATAAGCCGTCAGAAACTTGAGTTTTACCTTTAAGGTTTACTCGAGCTCGAGACTTGTCTTTGAAGTTGCTGGTTGAACCTGCCACTTCGTTTTCATCTGAAACGTTGAAGCGCGCTTCTGCACGTCCGCCAACAGACAGTGTTGTACCATCGTTGTCGTAAACAGTTGCTGCTAAAGCTGAACCCGATACCAATGCTGACAGAATTGCAGTTGTGATTGCTGCTATTTTCATTTTTATACCCTATATAAAATCAATGAGCTTCATGCTCGAAATGTTTGATGAGGGTAAGATAGGCTTTATAAATGAAAGATTGATTTCTGTTTGGTGACGCTTAGGTGTTGTTTTCGTTTCACTTATATTACTGAAACGAAAAGGGAAGACCTCTGTCTTCCCTTGTTATTAACGATTTGAATAGGATTTGTACAACGAAGAGTTATCTATTTAGCAAATTCTTCGTCAACAATATCTTTTAGTTTTTCATAAGGAACAAAGCCTGGAATTAGCTGATCGCCAACTAGCATCCCCGGTGTCCCACGAAGCCCCATAGCAGTAAATACTTGGTAGTTTTGTGCCATGATCGCGTTTTGTTCGTCACCAGTCTTTAGCCATTGCTCTGTTTTGGTTTTACGGGCTACGGCTTCTAAAGATTGTTTATTATGAATGCCACCTTTCGCTACAAGTAGGCGGTTCACTTCTTCAAATGACTCAGGGTCGTTTTTCCACACATTAAGCGCATACATGGCTGAGTTAGTGTCTAAGCCAGAAATTATTTGTTGCTTGAATGACAGGTAGATATTAACGATTTTCAGATCGCTATTTTCTTCAGCTAACTGAGTAAGAACGACATCCAGTTTTTTACAGTAAGGGCAGTTGTAATCAGTAAAGTTGATGATCACTGATTTACCATTTGGGTTACCTGTAATGGAATGGTCAGGATTGTTGTACAACCAGTCGTGGCTTTGTGCTTTTACATTTTCAAGTTGTGCTAGGCCTTCGGTATATTTACCTAAGCTTTCATGTAGGTTGCCGATAACCGATGGATTTGCACGAAGCAATTCGTTGATCTCAATAAGCTGTTGCTCTTGCGTTTCATTTAGAGATGCTGCAGAGACAAATGACGAAGCGAATGTGGCAGCTATCATGGTTGTAATGATGAGTTTTTTCACGTTGAATCCTTATTTTAATCTTTGTTAAGGCTTAGCCTGCTGCATTGATTTCTGAGGCTAAGCGATTTTTTAATCGGTCGTAGGGTAGGTAGCCGGGGATAATCGTGTCACCGATCATCATTGCCGGAGTACCTTGTAGCCCTAGCTCATGGAAAGTATCCATATTATTTTTTACGACGTTTCTAACTTGTTCTGTTGCGTGTAACTGGTTAACGGTGTCGGTTTTTTTTGCAATTGAATTCAACGACTTTTCTGAGTGCCCTGTGTTCTTTGCAAACAAGTACTTATTGACTTCATTAAAATGTTCCGGTGCTTGCTCCCATACCGTTAAAGCATAGAGCGTCGCATTAGTATCCAATTTATCGAACTCACCTTTTTGCTTCAATGGGGTAAGTACGGTAACGACTTTCAGTTCAGGGAAGTCTTCAGTTAGCTTAACCAATAATGGGTCGAGCCTTTTGCAATAAGGGCAATCATAATCAGTAAAGTTGAATAAGACGGCTTTTCCTTCTGGGTTACCTATGAAAGGCAACGCGTCGTTGTTTTCTAGCCATTCATGGCTTTTCTTTTGAATATCTTCAAATTGAGTAACCTTAGATATATAGGTGTTCAAACTCTTATAAAGAGGTTCAATGACATCTGGATTTTCTTCTAATAGCTTAGATACTTCGTCTATTTTCTGTTGCTGCTCTACATCAAGTGCAGAGGCATGAGCCAATGATGAAGTTAGGGCGGTGCTAATCGCCACCCATAGTAGTAATGCTTTCATGTATAACTCTGCGTTAGATAAATAGAGTTCTCAACCAAAGTCCCCAAGGTGTGGTGACTCCAGTTGAAGTGTGTTTAATCTGTCCATCTTTTATGATCACGATGGTAGGAGTCACACTGATATTCCAATCTCGGCTAATTTGACCTGACGAGTCATTCAAAACCGGAAAGTCATAGTCTTTAGCCGTAAGAAACCTGCGTACTCGCTCATCATCGCCTGATGACAGCGCAACGGAAACGACTTGGTGGCTATCAGAGAACCAATTAATCGTTGGGCTAACAAACTTACACGCTGTGCACCATGTAGCCCAAAAATAGACAATGACTGGCTCACCAGATTGGCTCAGTGCGAGAACATCAATGTCCTCGCCTTGTACTGAAATGCCTGATATTTGTGGGGCGTCGCCCTCTGGCATATCTGAGCTGTAATAGAAGTCCATCGCATAAGACACAACCCCAACGATGAGCAGCATTGAAACGAGTTCTTTTCCCCATCGTTTGAGACGAGACGGCTTTTTCAATGGTTCAGGAGTCACGGTAGTATCTTGATTGTTATTCATTTGCTCATTATTCATTAGTGCCCTTAGCAACCTTTATCGCGTCCATCACCGTTTCACTGTTTAAGATAACTGGCAGTGGGATACCTTGTTGATAATTAGGGCCGTAGACAATGTTAAACGGCACCCCATAGCGCCCATTACTTTGCAGGTAGTCGGTCACTTTTTGGTTTGGCGTTGTCCAGTCACCTTCCATCAAAATCATATCTTCTGCTTGTAAGCCGCTGTACACCGGATCTTGCAGAATCACGCCAATCTTGTTGGCTTTACAGGTAATGCACCAGTCTGCAGTCACATTCACAAAAACGGTTTTTCCTTGAGCGACGAATTCCGGAATTGCATTTGCATCAAGCGGTTGCCAGTTTAAATCATCAACAATTGGAGTTGCCCAACTGTCGGCCGTTAAACTTCCTGCTATTAAACCGCCACCAAATGCCACCGTTGATATTGCTAATACTGGGACCATAACTTTACGACCAAGTTTCACGCCAATCCAAATCAATACGGTGATCAAAATGGTTGTGGTCATAAGTAATGCTGGGAACTTGCCAATGAATGGCATTAGTAAACTACTAAGCCATAAGCTCGTTGCTAGCATCATTAGGCCGAAAAATAGCTTAACCTTAAACATCCATGCACCAGGTTTTGGTAAGAATCGTATTAGGCTTGGGAACAATGCAAATGTTAACCAAGGGGCGCTCATACCAAGTCCAAGTGCGATAAAGATGGCCCATAGTTCCTGATAGCTTGCACCAAATGCGTAAGCTACTGCCGTCCCCAGGAACGGTGCACTACACGGTGTTGCAAGTAATGTCGCGAACATGCCTTGTATAAAGTGACCAGAGTGAGAGTCGTTTCCTTTCGTCGCCATCCAAGTATTCATACTTGAAGGTAATTGAAACTCGAAAAGCCCGAGTAAGTTGGTCGCGAAAACCAATGTGATGATCAGCATAAATGCGATAAACCACGCATTTTGGAATTGAATACCCCAACCGATCGCGTTACCACCCAGTTTTAAAACAGAAATGCCAGCAGCAAGTAGTGCGAACGAGGTTACGATGCCAGAGGCTGATGCAACGAAAGATCCTCGGATGTGTTTAGTCGATGCGTCTTGGTTGGCAACCATGCTGTTAAGCTTCATACCCAATACAGGTAATACACAAGGCATGATATTTAGAATTAGGCCACCCAGTAATGCAAAGCCAACCATCGCGAGAAAGCTGGTATCGTTTGATTGATAGCTAATTGGTGTTGAACCGATTTGACCAGTCAGTTCAGTGGCGAATGTTTCGTCAGAGATAGTAATAGTGATATTACGCTGGGTAAGGTCGGTCTCACCAAGCCAATTGCTGACATCAAAAATAGCGGTAAGTGTGCCGTTGTCTTTGATGATTTTTGGTTGGGCAAAGAACTCATCTACGACTTCATCACCATCAATAAGAATTTGTGGGTTGTTCCATTCTTTTTGATTCGTAAACTGCGCGACTAGTTGTTGCTTGCTCTTGTCCCAGAATAGGCCATCAACGGAAACTTGTTTAGATTCCATCGGGGTGCGGCTCATTCCCTGATTGAACACGAACATAGCATCTTCATCTAGCTGCAATGTATTAGGGTCGATAGGTAAATTAATACTGTAATCGGTGATCACACAGATATTTGTACAAGAAGGAAGGCGTAGCCTAGCGTCGAAAACAGCAGGCTTCGTATTGTCTTCAAGCGTGATAGTAATAGGGAAGCTAACTTTAGATTTGTAACCTAAAGTCATCACGCCTAATTGCTCGTAATAGCTTGGTATTGGCCAATGCCATTCTACGGCTTGAATGTTTGATGAAGCAGACCAGTCCCATTCAGGAGCGACACCGCCTTCACCGGGGCTGCGCCAATAAGTCTTCCAGTCGCCATCCAACTCGATATCAAGCACGGCTTCAATAGACTTGTTTTCAAGATCTTGTTGACCCGTGGACATCATTCGTAGTTTTACTGGTGGATGTTCAGGTACGCTGACCCATCCTGTACTTTGAGCGAACGTCAGCGTGGAAAAAGCCAGTAAGCTGAATGCAACTAGGGTTTTGACACATGTAGCAATGCTTGCGCGTGATAGTACCGCGAGCCATGTTTGAATTGTTTTAAACACAAAAATACTCCAAAAATAAATAAAATGGGTGTGGTAACAGCCCGTCTATTTACTCTTGAAAAGTACAGTAGGTAACGTGTAAGCGCTGCTTAGGGACGGTTATATTTTGTAGGAAACTGCGGTTACCGAGTATAGACACCTGAGCGATGTAATATACCATCACGGATATAATGATGTAGGCCGCTAGCCAATCGAGTTTAGGGGAAGCATAGGAAAGGAGCTGACCACTTAGACTGCAAGCTTCATTACTTGAGGTAAGTTGAGTCTGATTATCACTCTTGAATGCTTTTGAGTAGAGAGATTGGAGATGTGTGTCACTGCTGTGACTACTCGATTGTTCAAAGCTATGGATAATTGGATTTTTTTGAGCAGATGAGTATGAAGAGCTCGACGCAATAGTGCTCGCAAGACAGGTAATAATTACCAGCCCTGTAAGGATTATTGACCAAAAGGCATGCCTTTTTTGTTTGGTAGTCGAGTTTTGCAAATTTTGCTCTGCTTCAAATATTATCCAGCTTAGAGTAGTGAAGTTACCACCGACTCACAAGCAAACAAATGTCAGCGCTGTGTCAAAATGTCGTTGAACACACACTATGAGCCACTGCTTAATAGCTGCGTAAAGTCTTCACAGATTAAAGGCTTAGAAAACAAATAGCCTTGGAAGTGGTTACACTCCTCCAATTCCAATAGCTTGAGTTGATCCGCATCTTCAACCCCTTCTGCTATCACTGTTTTGCCCATGTTATGACCTAATTGAATGATAGTACGTACGATCATGTGGTCATCGTGTTCTTTCACGCACTCATCAATGAATGATTTATCTATCTTTAGAACGTCAATCGGAAGCTGTTTGAGGTAGTTGAGAGAAGAGTAGGCAACCCCAAAGTCATCGATAGCGATAGTCACGCCCAACTCTCTCAATTTGTTGCAGCTATCAATAATGTGCTCYGGTTGCTGCATTAGTGTTGTTTCTGTGATTTCGAGTTGAAGTAAGTGAGCGGGTAATGAAGTTTGCTCCAAAATATCAGTGACGGTTTGGTACATATCATCATGAGCGAATTGCACCGTTGATACGTTTACCGATACGCATAACTCGTGACCTAATTGCTGCCAGTGTTTTGCTTGAGTTGCAGCCGTTAGAATGACCCATCGGCCGATGGAAACGATGAGCTTACTCTTTTCAGCTATTTCAATAAATTCGATGGGGGAAATGACACCTAAGTCAGGGTGTTTCCAGCGAATTAGTGCTTCAGCGCCGCAAATCGAATGACTCTTTATGTCGACTTTAGGTTGATAGACGAGGTGCAGTTGTTCAGATTGAAGAGCACTGGCTAATTCACGTTCTACTTGATGTTGACGCACAGTTTCATTGAGCAATTCATTGTCATACCAGCGGACGGTGTTTTTGCCACTTGCTTTTGCCTTTTCGACGGCAGCATCCACGTTTTTACATAGGATCTCAGTGTTTTGCATAGCATCACTTAGTAATGCGATACCGACACTAAAAGTGAGTTTGTAAGAATATTGCCCAAGAACATAAGTTTGGTCTGCAAGGTTGCTCAGGTGATCTTCAATTACGCTAACTTCTTCGAATAGATTTTTGTCTTCCTCAATGAGAAGCATAAACTCATCCCCACTTAAGCGATAAACCGACACCGTAAGAGGGTTAATGTTAAGTAGATAAGACGCGTATTTTTTTAGCAATATGTCGGCGTTGGCGTGCCCTAAACTTTCATTAACTAACTTGAAGTTATCAAGGTCGATTTGTATCAAGGCGTGGTCTTTTTTAGCGTCAGTCTGGAGTGTTTCTAACGCTAAGAAAAAAGCTTTTCTATTTTGTGCTTCCGTTAAAAAATCAGTTAGTGAATC
Organism: Vibrio makurazakiensis; assembly: GCF_050337375.1. Taxonomy (NCBI): domain Bacteria; kingdom Pseudomonadati; phylum Pseudomonadota; class Gammaproteobacteria; order Vibrionales; family Vibrionaceae; genus Vibrio; species Vibrio makurazakiensis. The sequence continues at coordinate 16,368 of NZ_JAKJSW010000064.1, forward strand.
TTTTCGATAGCGGATCATTTGCTTACGAAACTTTTGTTGGTAGTAGGTCATTACAGTCGCGAAAACAGAAATGACAATCAGCTCGATAGCGTCTTCTACAAATTCAGAAAAGTCTTCTTCAGGAAGCTCATATAAATAACTAAGGATAAGTAATAGTGCAGAAGATATTGGCCACATTGAACCAGGGAACACGATCAAATAGGTAAGAGGAATGAGTATGAATACTTCTTCAATGGCATCGAGCTCTAGTGGTTCTAGGTATCCGCCAACCAAAATAACGCCCATCGAAAGAACAGCAGAAAGCTCCTTGATGTTCGAATTTCTATGAAACAAAGCAAGCATCATTGTTATGGGATAGGCCAGGTAAGCAAACCGCATTTCGTGGTGTTCTATGATCAACGTATGGGTAATTAGGGCAACGGAAATCAAGTAAAACGTATAAATCAAGTACTGCATATTGAGTTTGAAATGCGCTCGACTAACGGTTTCTGTCATAGGAGGGTCCTTATACTTCGACCTAATCACTATAGTATTGAGTAACTATTGCTCAACCCTATTGAGTAATTATTAAGACATGCTTCGAACTTCCTAACCTTTTGTATGGATCGACTAAAAACCAAACGAAAAGCGGGATAGTTACCATTACTAATCGTAGTTTATCGATTCCTAATTAGCTTAACTTCAGCCCGGATATGGTGATTAATTAGAGATGAGAAATAGGCTTCCTAGTGTTGCACTATTTTTACATAACCTTTCTTAGATGGACGCGCTGATCATGGCTTTTTGGTTGTGATTATCATGGATTAGTGAGTGAAAATAGCAAATGTAACAAAGTTTGAACTAAATAAAACAAAGTTCAATTGCTATATCTATTTGTATTTTAAGGCTTTATGTTTTTTTTGTTTGGTGTTTTTGTTATTTTATATATTTTAATGCAACTTTTTTAGCTCATTCCCTTAAAGTCCAATTCAGATGTTAAGCGCAGGTAACATTCCCTATATATGTTCAGCTTAGATGCCCTGCCTTAACTAAACACTACAAAGTTACATAATGGACAATGGACTAAAAAATGAATAAAAAACTACTAGCGTTAGCAATCTCTGCTGCTGCATTCGGTTCTCAAGCGGTTGCTGTAGAGTTATACAACCAAGACGGTTCTACATTCTCTATCGGTGGCCATGTTTCTGCAAACATCAATGGCTCTGAAGCTGGAGACACTGACGTAGGTACTAACTCTCCACGTATCAACTTCAATGCAACTCAAGATCTTGGCAATGGCTTCACAGCAGACGCTAAAGGTGAGTGGGCTCTTAACTACCTTGACGGCGGCGACAATGCATTCACAACTCGTCTAGGTTACGTTGGCGTTAGCCACGATGACTTTGGTCGCGCTGTAGCTGGTACACAGTGGGCTCCTTACTACGATGTAGCTGGTGTTGCAGATATGCCAATCGCATTCGCGAATGACTTCATCTACGACAACCACGGTGCTCTAGGTACTGGTCGTGCTGACAAAATGATGAGCTACCGCAATGGTTTTGATTTCGGTGACGCTGGTGCATTGAGCTTTGGTCTAGGTTGGCAGGGTTCTAATGACGACCGCTCAACTGTAGCAGGCGTTCCTGTTTCAGGTAATGATTACAGCGACCGTGTTCAAGCAACGCTAGGTTACGATATCGCGGGCGTTAAATTAGGTTATGCGTTCAATACTGGTGATTACAAACCTGCTTTGTCTTCTAAGTCATCAACTGCTGAATCTCACGTATTCTCTGCAGCATACGGTTCTTACGGTAAAGGTCTTTACCTAGCTGGTGTTTACGCAGCTAACGAAAACATGAACTACCAGAACCCAGTTAATGCTACAGGTCTATTAGAAGAAAGTACTAACTACGAGTTACTTGCTTCTTACGCACTGCAAAATAGCCTGAACTTCATTGTGAACTACGAAACGGTTGAAGGCGAGCTAACTAAAGGTGCAGCGACTGAAACAGCGCGTGAAGAGCTAGCGTTACAAGCTGAATACAACTTCACACCTAAGTTCATCGGTTACACTGGTTACCAATTCGATCTTAAGAGCGAAACTGGTTACACATCTGATGACAAGTGGACTCTAGGTGTTCGTTACTACCTATAAGACCTAGTAATAAATCAGGTCTAGTAGCACTAAATAACATTTAGTCACACGCCAAATATAAAGCCGCCCTCGCTAGAAAGAGAGGGCGGCTTTTTGGTTTTTGAGCACTTTAGGAAAAAGCCTTAAAGTGTTTGGCCGTTTACGTTAACCGCTACATCAATATTGCCACGAACGGCATTTGAGTATGGACAAACTTGATGCGCTACCTTTACTAGCTCAAACGCTTGCTCTTGAGGAAGCTCTAAAGACACCTCTAAACTTGCAGTTAATGCAAAGCCACCTGTTTCGTTTGGCCCGATACCAATTTCAGCACTTACTGGTGCCTCTTTAATCGCAACCTTCATTTCACGCGCTACGTGAAGAATTGCATTTGAAAAGCATGCTGAGTAACCAGCAGCAAAGAGTTGTTCTGGGTTTGTTGCTGCACCTGTTCCTCCCATTTCTTTAGGGTAGCTAAGGTTTACGTTGAGTAGCCCATCATCAGTTTTCACATTACCGTTACGACCTGCAGATGCTGTTGCTTTTGTTTTGTATAATGTAGTCATGTTGTTTACTCACTCTGTGCAATTTAAGTTGTGTGCAATCTAATTGCTAGCAATCATAATTCGATCTTAGGGCTGAATGCAAGTATATTGTGCGCAATTTATTTTTAAGAGGTGTGTGATGAGCTCGTGTCACGTTGAAGAAAACCAAGAACAAAATCATTCAGACGATGAGTTAATCAAACTGGAAAACCAGGTCTGTTTCCCGTTATACAGCGCGGCCAATGCCGTAATTAGAGCATATCGACCATTACTCGATTCGCTCGACTTAACGTATTCTCAGTACCTAGTAATGATGGTGCTTTGGCAAGAAAATGGCATTAATGTGAAAGAGTTAGGGAATAAGCTTAACTTAGACTCGGGGACTTTGACGCCATTACTCAAACGTTTAGAAACCAAAGGAGTGGTGATTAGAAAACGTGGAGAACATGATGAACGGGTTCGAGAATTATTTTTGACAGAGCAGGGTATACAGCTCAAATCGTCAGCAAAAGAAGTCCCTAAAGCGATGCGTTGTAAAATTCAGCTGCCGTTAGAAGAATTACTTGAGTTGAAAAGGCTTTGTGACAAGCTAATGAAAACTCTTGATTAGGAAATAACTTTGAGCGAAAGATCAGATTTTTGATAATTTGCTTAACAATCAGTGACAACAGAGTTAGAGGATCGGTTAAACTCTGCCCTCATTTAAGGAAGCTCAGGGGAAGGCAATGAATTCAGTAATCATGGACGAAAAGAAGTTTACTCCAACGAAAGTACTCTGTATTGGTCGTAATTATCTTGATCACATCCAAGAACTGAATAATGCAATTCCTGAACAAATGGTGGTTTTTAATAAGCCTAATACGAGTGTCACTGCTTCACTTACTGCTTATCACCAAGAGCCTTTACATTACGAAGCTGAAATTTGCTTTTTGGTTGAAAACGGAGAGTATGTCGGCGTTGGTTTAGGGTTAGACCTTACCAAACGAGCACTACAAACTTACCTTAAGGGTAAAGGGCTACCTTGGGAAAGAGCGAAAGGTTTTGATAACTCTGCGGTATTTAGCCGCTTTGTTTCACTAACTGACATCAATATATCAAATCTTCATTTGGAGCTATTTATCAACTGTGTACGTGTTCAAAAAGGGCATGTAGAACAAATGATTTATTCACCAGCCGTTATTCTTAATGAACTGACATCTTACACAACGCTACTAGATGGTGATGTGGTTATGACAGGAACGCCTCAGGGTGTAGGAGAGGTACACAGAGGTGATGTATTTTTGGGACGTTTGAAGTGTGGTGAACAAACCTTGATTGAAATCGAATGGCTTGCTCATTAGTCAGGGTCAGTCCTCAATTAAGCTTACTTAGTTAAACCGTATTAATGGTTTAACCAATATAAATTGAGGAACAAAAAGACCCCCATACTGATAACAGTAGTCAGTAAAACATTTTTTGTCTTCCAAGCTAAAACAGCGGCGAGTAAGGCTGCCCAAAGATACGCATTGTTCATGTTCAACATAAGTTCTCCTTCAGGGAGAAAAACAATGGGGCCCCAAATAGCTGTTAGCACAGCCGGGCTTGAATAAGCGAGTAGCCTTTGAGTTCGTTGACCAAGCTTAATAGGTAACTTAGGTTCTAGAAATAAGTAACGGCTCAGAAACACGACTGCTGTCATTGCGAGGATATAAGCGAAAATCATAGTGGTTTCCCTTGTAAGGTTTCCGTGAGATACCCCACCCCCATTGCTCCCACACTCGCGATAATCAATCCCCCCTCAACGTTAAAATACGCCAAAGTTACCGATAGAATAAGAGCTGAAATAACAGAAGATAGA
>NZ_JAKJSW010000477.1:0-751 GCF_050337375.1 Vibrio makurazakiensis
TTCGTACCCTGATACACAAAGCCCTGTCCTGTCTGATATTGAATTAGAGATTAAAGCTGGTGAACGTATCGGTATTGTTGGCGCAGCGGGTGCAGGTAAAACAACCTTATTATCACTGATCGCTAGGCAATACTTACCGAGTACAGGGCAAATCTTTTACCAGCAAATTGATGGTCAGTTATGGCCGACCAGCGTGTTAAGGCAAAGCATGGGTTGGGTTGGGCAGTCTACCAACCTTATTTTCGGCAGTGTTTACGACAACATTATTATGGGAGCTGAAAAAGTAGATGAGCACAAGCTACGTCAAGCGTTGCAGCGGTCTGGTTTAAACAGCTACATGGGGCGATTAAGTAATGGCTTAGAAACACCCGTTGGGGAGGGAGGTCGCCTGCTTTCTGGAGGCCAAAAGCAAGCGGTAGCGATTGCAAGGGCGTTATACCGAGACCCTAAATTACTGATTATGGACGAACCCACGAGTGCACTAGACAACCAGGCTGAGGTTCAGTTTTTTAATGCGTTGCAAAGTATGCCTCGTGAGACCAGCATGGTCATAAGCTCCCACAAGCAATCTTTTTTAATGATGTGCGACCGAGTTATTGTGCTGGATAAAGGTAAGATTGTTGCTCAGGGTGATCCTAAGCAAGTATTGACGTCGTTAAAAGGACAATCACCTACGTCGAGCGGCCGATTTAAAACGGTATCCGTAGTCAAAGGAGGCCGGAATGAGCAATAGTATTCAATGGTCAAATAC
>NZ_JAKJSW010000478.1:0-724 GCF_050337375.1 Vibrio makurazakiensis
ACCTAAAATAGGAGTGATCTAGGTCAATAATTAGTCAGAAAAGTATGACATAAATCTCATAAAGCCTAAACGAAACCTTGCTGAATTTCCTTTGAATCAAAGCTGATTCGAACAGATGTTGCTCTATTTATATTTTGGTAAGTTATATTTCAATATAGGGTTCACAATTATCCAACGGTGTAGAGGAATGCCTGTTAACTAAGTGTTAATTTAAACGTATTGATTCTGTGGGATATTTTTATGAGATGGCGAAATATCAGTTTTCGTAAGCGTTTACTGATTATTATGACAGTAACTGGCTTAGTTGAACTGCTAATACTTTCAGCTGCTGGTTTTGCCTATATCAAAGAATCTCAAGAACAAGAAATGGGCTTGAAAGCGCTTGGAGTGGCAAACTTCTTAGCCAAATCCCCCGTTGTGATAAAACTGATTGAAGAGAAGCGAACTGAGAATGTTCAGCAACGTTATAGAAATTTAACAGAACTTATCGGTGCTGCTTTTATTGTAATTGGCGATGAAAATGGTATTCGCTTAGTTCACCCAGTGGATGAGCGACTGGGTAAAGCCATGCGAGGCGGAGACAACCAAAAAGCTTTAGTTTACGGAGAATCTTACGTTTCCGTTGCCAAAGGTTCATTAGGTATTTCGGTTCGCGGTAAAGCCGCTGTAAACAACGCGAGCGGTGAAATTATTGGTGTAGTTTCGGTCGGCTACCTTCTTGAGC
>NZ_JAKJSW010000479.1:0-722 GCF_050337375.1 Vibrio makurazakiensis
CCATGGGAGTGGGCTGCAAAAGAAGTGGGTAGTTTAACCTTTCGGGGAGGACGCTCACCACTTTGTGGTTCATGACTGGGGTGAAGTCGTAACAAGGTAGCCCTAGGGGAACCTGGGGCTGGATCACCTCCTTATACGAAGATATCACGATAAGTGTCCACACAGATTGATTAGGTTTAGAAAAGTAAAAGAGATACTAGTGTCCCGTTCGTCTAGAGGCCTAGGACACCGCCCTTTCACGGCGGTAACAGGGGTTCGACTCCCCTACGGGATACCATCTTTAAGTATTCTCTTATATCAGAGTATTTAAAAATGGTTCATTAGTTTGAATCAAGCTCTTTAACAATTTGGAAAGCTGACTGATTGATTACTTACGAGTAATTCAATCAAATTTAAAAGTTCTCAATGTTTATCTTTAWGATAAACACAACAAACACATTCAAGTGTCTTGTATTCGAATCAAACGTTAGTTTGATTCACAATTGAGTCCGGCAAACAGTCATTGAGAATTAACCCTTCTTAATGACAACCAAAAACCTTGGTTGTTTGAACATACATAAGACCCTTTCGGGTTGTATGGTTAAGTGACTAAGCGTACACGGTGGATGCCTTGGCAGTCAGAGGCGATGAAAGACGTAATAACTTGCGATAAGCCCAGATTAGGTAGTAATAACCTTTTGAGTCTGGGATTTCTGAATGGGGAAACCCACGTGCATAAGCAC
>NZ_JAKJSW010000480.1:0-720 GCF_050337375.1 Vibrio makurazakiensis
CCTAATCTGGGCTTATCGCAAGTTATTACGTCTTTCATCGCCTCTGACTGCCAAGGCATCCACCGTGTACGCTTAGTCACTTAACCATACAACCCGAAAGGGTCTTAATGTATGTTCAAACAACCAAGGTTTTTGGTTGTCATTAAGWAGGGTTAATTCTCAATGACTGTTTGCCGGACTCAATTGTGAATCAATGTAAACATTGATTCGAATACAAGACACTTGAATGTGTTTGTTGTGTTTATACCGTTCTTATTAAATAAGAGCAGATAAACATTGAGAACTTTTAAATTTGATTGAATTACTCGTAAGTAATCAATCAGTCAGCTTTCCAAATTGTTAAAGAGCTAGATATGTTTCATAAACACACCATTTTTAAATATTTTTAAGAAAAACACTTAAAGATGGTGGAGCTATGCGGGATCGAACCGCAGACCTCCTCGCTGCCAGCGAGGCGCTCTCCCAGCTGAGCTATAGCCCCATCTGGAAAAGTTTTTCTACTCTAAACTTCAAACCTAATCAATCTGTGTGGACACTTATCGTGATATCTTCGTATAAGGAGGTGATCCAGCCCCAGGTTCCCCTAGGGCTACCTTGTTACGACTTCACCCCAGTCATGAACCACAAAGTGGTGAGCGTCCTCCCCGAAAGGTTAAACTACCCACTTCTTTTGCAGCCCACTCCCATGGTGTGACGGGCGGTGTGTACAAGGCCCGGGAA
>NZ_JAKJSW010000481.1:0-712 GCF_050337375.1 Vibrio makurazakiensis
GCTTAGGTATGGAGATTAGCCCCAGTATTACTCAGCAACATTTTTCGGAGAGAAAATGGCAAGTCCACGGATTCTAAAAGCACAAATTACGGATGTTAATTTCAGTGACAATGTCACAATTGTTGAGCCTTCTAACCTCTACGGATGTGAGCTACAACGTGATGTTTTCATTGGTCCCTTTGTCGAGATACAAAAAAATACCATTATTGGCGAGAGAACGAAGATCCAGTCTCATACGTTTATCTGCGAATACGTAAATATTGGTCGTGACTGCTTTGTCGGCCATGGTGTTATGTTTGCGAATGACTTGTTTAAAGATGGCAAACCAAATCCAGATTCAGGTAGTTGGGGGCGCACTGTTATTGGCGACAATGTCACGATAGGTTCGAACGCCACTGTGTTGTCAGTCAGTATATGTGAAGGGGCTGTGATTGGAGCAGGTAGTGTAGTCACAAAAGATATAACTGAAAAAGGGATTTACGCTGGTAACCCAGCGAAGAAGTTAAGAGACTTGCCATGATTTCGACATAATGAATATGGTACTCGACTAAGAACCTATCGCAAGAATGGAAGTGTTTACGCCTTATTTTACCAACTAAGAAGTTGCTTCAAGCTCAACCGCACAGGAAATAATATGGAAGTTATAAACGAGCTACACCCATCGAATGAGCAGATGGATAGGTTGATATCTGCACCTGATTCAGGTGAAATC
>NZ_JAKJSW010000482.1:0-711 GCF_050337375.1 Vibrio makurazakiensis
ATATACAGTAGTAAACTAAATCTAAGATATTGATTTAGTTTACTTAGTTAATTAGCATTTCAGACCATATTTCAACTCAGATTTACTAGATATTCTTCTTATAAAAACTTGAAAATAAAATAAATCAATACGTTACAGCTAATCTTGCTTAATGGTATCGCAACAAGCTCTCACGTTAACAATCGCTATCATTAGGTACCTCAAAAATGTTTCGGCGTATTTTTATCATAAATTCGAGAGCACTTCTCCATCTGTAATCGTTGATAAGCTTAGCTCGGCAGCAATGATTTTATGAGTGTTCATATTGACAGAAAGACGCAATTTTCTTCAGACCCTCTGCCCCTAAAATATCGAGTCGATGAATCCTTGACGCGCTCTCAGTGACATAGAAAACACGAGTTTCAGTGTGATCGTTAAATCGCTGAATCAACGTGGTCTACCGTGCTTAATTTGTATGCTTTGTGCCTATCAACTGATTAACCTAAAAGGTCAARGAACTACGGTTAGTGAGTGATTGTAGCTAATCATCTCTATGACCCCACCATCAAGTAAGTGAATACCCCCTGGTAAAATATCAATTTAATTGATTCTTCATTAATTAAATTGATATATCAACCTGCGCATCTGGGATATATTGATAATCCCCGTAGACGCTATCCACAGGTTTTACTATTAAATTATCTTTAGTGAAAGTAGCGTGAAGATAAAGAT
>NZ_JAKJSW010000483.1:0-707 GCF_050337375.1 Vibrio makurazakiensis
TTTTACAAATAATGGTCTTACGACCTGATGTTGAAACAAATAATTCCCCTTTAGTTCAGTTGGTAGAACGGCGGACTGTTAATCCGTATGTCGCAAGTTCAAGTCTTGCAAGGGGAGCCATTTTAAAAGACTTCATCTCGATGAGGTTTAAGAAGAGTTAACTCTTCAGCAAAGAATTTAGTGTGCCGACTTAGCTCAGTAGGTAGAGCAACTGACTTGTAATCAGTAGGTCACCAGTTCGACTCCGGTAGTCGGCACCATTCTTTTGCCTCGATAGCTCAGTCGGTAGAGCAGCGGATTGAAAATCCGCGTGTCGGTGGTTCGATTCCGCCTCGAGGCACCATTATTTAGTTTTACAAATAATGGTCTTACGACCTGATGTTGAAACAAATAATTCCCCTTTAGTTCAGTTGGTAGAACGGCGGACTGTTAATCCGTATGTCGCAAGTTCAAGTCTTGCAAGGGGAGCCACATTAAAAAAGGCCTCATCATTTGATGAGGCCTTTTTGCATTCTAGCGATATCACTACCTTCCCCATCCCCCGATTTGAATAAACTACCTATATCCCGTAGCTAATAAGCTTCCAGGTTTCAACCATAAAAACAGCGCTACAACCCTACTAAAAGCACAAAAAATAACTTATTTTGCGCAATAAATTTAATGCGTATCATACTTTCAAATTTTTCACATATATCGTTCTATACTAG
>NZ_JAKJSW010000484.1:0-697 GCF_050337375.1 Vibrio makurazakiensis
GAGATGGTTACTGGTTGGTTAACCCTTTCTCCCGTCAGCATAGTTTGTCGTAACATATCATCAATCAACCCACCATCCACACAGGTGAAGTGCACATCGGCTTCAGGCCTTTTTAGAAACTCTCCAGTAACACCTTTAAATGCCAGTGAAATCTTTTCTCCATGCTGTTCAGCCTTATTCATGGCTAGAAAGCCACCTGCAACATCAGCACCAACGGCAAGTACACCAAAATACATACTATTCAGATGGTTCTTGGTTCGCCTTTTCAGCGGAATTTTAATTTCAACTTTTTGTTCATCAAGTTGAAGAATCTTCGGTCTACAAAGCCAAATAAACGGGACTTTAAAAAATCCGAATGCTGCCAAGTACAAATTGGCTTTTTGAAGAGGTGAAAACATAGGGCTGACAACCTTAATTTAAATTCAATCCGTTCAGCAACAGAATAACCAAACAAGTAGTCAGACCAGTTAACAATCAACCACAGAGATTGTCAAAAAAATGTTACAAAAAAAGAGACATCAACCTAAGCTAATGTCTCTCATATGATTTTTCTACGGGTCACATTAATGACTCGAAAGAAAAGCTTTAAGCAGTAACGACCGCTTCAACACCTACTAGATCAGCGATGTAACCCTGTAGTTTAGGACTATCGACTAACGAATGAGTAGCAAGTACGACAGGTTTCTTACTATGCTGT
>NZ_JAKJSW010000485.1:0-697 GCF_050337375.1 Vibrio makurazakiensis
TTACCGATTATTGTATTTACGTTAAGCATGTTAGTAGGGATGAGCTTCGCTACATTCACTAGCAAAGCACGTCCCAGACAAGCATCGATTAGCTAACCTGTTTATATTTAAAGATATGGCTCCAAGTTAAAAAACTTGGGTACTGACAGGGCAATGATCACTAAGTTTATAGCTCAGTACATCTTCTGTATCGAAAATGTGCTGTGCTGTCTCTTTAGTTTTTAAATCGTCACTCGAGATTATGTGGTCAATCAAATTACGAAATTGATGCGTCTTGTTTTTGTTGTTACGCGAACGAACTTTACATCGAGCTTGTACATCTCTTGTCGTGAGAACCGCACTGTTGTTACTAGAGATGCTCTTCCATAGCCAGTCACCAGGGTAGCTCATGTTATGGTTAAAATCCCCAAGCACGATATAGCTGTTATCCAGCCTTTCTCTATCATCTATCCATTTTTTAATATTCTCGCCTTGTTCTTTAAGAACCTTACAGTTGTTTGAGTTTTTGTAACGGCCTGAACATCCTGCTTTCAAATGAACATTGAGTATATGAAGTTCAGGCAAAGGCGGACGTTGAACTGTAATGTAGGTCGCGAACCGTAGTTTGCTGTGATTACCTTTATTGATACGAAGATCCGGCATATTAGCGAACGGAATACTTTTACGGACAGCGAACCCTGTATATTGATTAATGTCC
>NZ_JAKJSW010000022.1:0-75026 GCF_050337375.1 Vibrio makurazakiensis
ATTCTGTATACGGCAATCGCAGGGGTTTTGTTCTCGTTAATTGTAGCGATGCGCAACCCAAATATTATGCCCGTGACAAAATCAGAAGAAGTCGCACCAAGACCTAAGTTGTCTCAATTGCTACGTGAATCGTCTGTGGTGAAGTTTTTAGCGTTAGCCGCCTTGATTCAAGGGAGCCACGCGGCCTATTACAGTTTCAGTGCTATTTATTGGAAAGAGTCCGGTCATTCAGAAGCGATCATTGGTTATCTATGGAGCTTAGGTGTTGTCGCGGAAGTAGCGGTCTTCGCTTTGAGTAAACGCTTATTCGCCGGATGGTCGTTGCGTGCGTTGTTTGTTGCGGCTTCCATTGGAGTAATGATGCGTTGGGGCATTACAGCTTCAACGACAGCCATTTTTGCGTTAGTTGCCGTACAACTGCTACATGGTGTTACGTTTGCGATGGCACATATTGCAGCAATTCAATACATTCAATCGCAAGAACCAAGTCGAATGGTGGCGTTACAAGCGCTTTATAACGCCATTCCTTTAGGGGCATTTATTGCACTTATGACCACGCTGAGTGGTTGGGGTTATGAACTTTGGGGTTCGAACGTATTCTGGGCAATGGCCGTTATGGGTATTTTGGCGCTATTTGTTAAGGTCGAAGGGCGAAGTAATGTCACGGAATTAGAGCCTAAAGCACAGAATTAACCTGTACTGATTGTGTTCAATATCCATCCTTAGTTAAATGAAACTAAGCATAATGAAAGCCTGCGTATTGCAGGCTTTTTCATAAGGATATGGTGAATGCAAGGTTGGATCGTAGTACCAGTATCTCTGGCGTATTTAGGGGTGTTGTTTCTTATTGCTTGGTATGGCGACAGGCAAACTCGTTGGCTTTCTCGCTGGCGTCCGTGGATCTACAGCTTGTCGATTGCAGTGTACTGTACTTCATGGACTTTCTACGGAACCGTGGGGCAAGCTAGTAACAACCCTTGGTCTTTCTTACCTATCTATTTGGCACCAATATTGGTGTTTACCTTTGGTTGGCGGATCCTCGCTCGACTTATCCTAATTGCGAAACGCGAACACATAACCTCGATAGCTGACTTTATTGCTGCTCGATATGGTAAATCACAAGGTCTGGCTGTGGTTGTTACCTTAATTGCTGTCGCAGGTATTTTGCCTTATATCGCACTGCAATTACGTGGTATCACCATGGGGCTCGATATCGTCGCACCTAACTTAGCGGCTGATTTTGGGTATCAGGATTACCATGTTTCTTGGTTCGTGGTTGGTGCACTTGCCATATTTACCATGCTGTTTGGTACTAGACACGTTGATAATACCGAGCATCACCGCGGCATGATGATGGCGGTTGCTTTTGAATCGATTGTTAAGCTGGTGGCATTCCTTTGTGTCGGCATCTTTATTATCTATTTAGCATGGAATCACGATACCGTTAATTTGCTTGAGGTCGCGGCGTCTACCTACGAGTCCCCTAATATTCCAACTCTCGTTATCCATACTGTACTTACCATGTTGGCGATTGTTTGTTTACCGCGCCAGTTTCACACTATGGTGGTGGAAAATGAACGCCCTCAAGATCTTCATACTGCACGCTGGCTGTTTCCTGTTTATCTGATTTTGATGGGGTTGTTTGTTTTGCCAATCGCGTGGGCAGGACAAGGGCTACTGACAACTTCACCGGCAGACACTTACGTAATCAGTGTTCCAATGGAAGTGGGTGCTAACCATATTGCGTTGTTAGCCTTTTTAGGTGGCACTTCTGCTGCGAGTGGGATGGTGATTGTCTCTACGATTGCATTGGCAATCATGGTTTCTAATGATTTAGTGATGCCTTTACTACTGCGGAGAATGCGCCTAACAAATCGAAATCATCGCCACTTCTCTGGGCTATTGCTCATCATTCGTCGCGCGTTGATTCTATTGTTATTGCTCGGTGCGTGGGGGTTCTATCAAGCGCTAGATAGCATTCATTCCTTATCAGCTATTGGTTTTCTTTCTTTTGCTGCTATCACGCAATTTGCACCGGCTCTTATTGGGGGCATGTACTGGCGAGTGGGTAACCGAAAAGGTGTCTATGTTGGCTTGATGTTTGGTTTCTTAATCTGGCTTATTACATTGATGAGCCAAACTGACATGCTGGCAGGAAGCGGTGAAACTAACCCTCTATTATGGATTGTCACTCCGCCCGACTTTTTAAGTGATTGGAATATTAAGAGTTCTGATTGGGGTATCGTACTTAGTGTAAGCATTAATACTTTATGTTATGTCGTGATTTCTTTGCTTACTCGAGCCAGCTTGAGTGAACGCTTACAGTCGGCATCGTTTGTCGGTACTCCGTTGCCTGAAAGTGAAAATATCAGTTTGTATCAAAGCCGAGTTACTGTCGCTGAGTTAGAAATGCTGGCGTCTCGTTTCGTGGGAAGGACTCGTGCGAAAAGTGCTTTTCAAACCTACTGGCAGCAACAAGAACAAGTATTGCTACCTAATCAACAAGCCCCTGCTGGTTTGATTCGCCACTCTGAAAGAGTATTGGCGGGGGTATTTGGTGCATCATCAGCCAAGTTAGTACTCACTTCTGCCCTGCAAGGTAAAAACATGCAGCTTGAAGAGGTGGCCACCATAGTTGATGAAGCCTCTGAATTGTACGATTTCAGCCGAGGTTTACTGCAAGGTGCGATTGAACATATTGGACAGGGCATTGCTGTTATTGATAAACAAATGAGGCTGGTGGCGTGGAACCAACGATATTTAGAGTTGTTTGAATTCCCCGCAGGCCTTATCCAAGTGGGTAGACCTATCGCTGATGTGATTCGCCATAATGCGGAACAAGGTTTATGTGGCCCAGGAGACCCAGAAGATCATGTGCGTCGCCGAGTGTTTCACTTAGAGCAAGGAAGCCGCCATACCTCATCGAGGATCAGACCTGACGGGCGGGTGATTGAAGTTCAAGGTAACCCAATGCCGGGAGGCGGGTTTGTGATGAGCTTTACCGACATTACGGTATTTAGAGAAGCTGAGCAGGCACTGAAAGAAACCAATGAGCACTTAGAATTTAGGGTACATGAACGTACGCAGGAATTAGAAAAGCTTAATCATCGGCTAGTGCGTGCTACCCAAAAATCAGAACATGAATCTCAGTCTAAAACACGCTTCTTAGCGGCTGTTAGTCATGACTTAATGCAGCCACTAAACGCAGCGCGCTTGTTTGCATCTTCCTTGTCTGAAGTCGCGAAAGAGCAGGAAGTGAAACAACTGTCTTCTCATATCGAGAGTGCTTTAGAAGCCGCTGAAGATTTGATTGGTGATTTGTTAGATATTTCTCGTTTAGAGTCCGGAAAGCTTGAAGTGAATGTACATCCATTTGCGATCAACGACGTATTCTCTAATCTCAACGCAGAGTTCAGTGCATTGGCGAAACAGCAAGAGATCGATTTTGAAATGATCCCTTCGACTTTGTTTGTGCAGTCGGACCCTAAGTTATTACGCCGTGTGATTCAGAACTTCTTAACCAATGCATTTCGCTACAATCCAAAAGGAAAAGTCATTTTGGGGGCTCGCCGTGTCGCAGGGCAAGTAAGGTTAGATGTGTGGGATAACGGTACTGGGATTGATGAAGATAAGCAGCAAGAGATTTTCGAAGAGTTCACACGGGGTAGCCAGGTTCGTTCAGATCAGGGATTAGGGCTTGGCCTAGCAATATCGAAAGGTATTGCTCATGTACTCGGTCACCAAATATCAATGCGTTCATGGCCGGGGGAAGGGAGCGTATTTTCCATCACTCTTAACCGAGCCGCTGCAGTTGTAACACTGCCGCAGGCCAATGCCTCTGCTCCTAATGGTGAATTAGATCATTTGAAAGTGCTGTGTGTCGATAATGAAAGTGAAATCTTAGTCGGTATGGAGCAGCTACTAGGCCGTTGGGGTTGTGAGGTGAAGACCGCCCTTGATTTAGTCGAAAGCTTGAAAGCACTGGAAGAGGGTTGGGTGCCGGATGTTATTTTCTCAGATTATCGATTGGATAACGGCAGAACCGGATTGGAAGTATTGCAGCAATGTAGGTTGCGTTTGGGGGATTCTTTTGAGGGCGTGATTATTAGCGCGGATAGAACTGACGATATGATGTCAGCGATTAAGGGAAATGGTTTTGGGTTCATACCTAAACCAGTGAAGCCTTTAAAATTGCGTTCTGTTTTAAATCGCGTTGCTTAACTTGAATGCATCAGCTAGTAAAAAAGACCTCGATTGAGGTCTTTTTTATTGATGGATAAGAGCTAGTCGGCAATACCGCCTTCTGTGAGTTTTTTAGGGTCAAGTAATCGCGCTAGTTCTTCACGGCTAATATCGGTTTCTTGTTCCGCGACATCAAGAATCGGTCGACCTTCCTTGTAAGCTTTTTTAGCAATGTCTGCTGCTTTCAAATAGCCAATCACAGGATTGAGCGCAGTTACCAATATTGGATTTTTAGACAGCGCTAAGTCAAGGTTGTCTTGCCTTACAGTAAAGGTCGCTATCGCTTTGTCTGCTAACGCCGTTGAGCTATTTGCAAGCAGCTCAATGCTCTCTAATACGTTGTGAGCAATGACTGGAAGCATCACGTTTAGTTGGAAGTTACCAGATTGACCCGCAACCGTAATCGTTGTGTCGTTACCAATCACTTGCGCCGCTGCCATTGCTGCAGCTTCAGGTATCACTGGGTTTACTTTACCGGGCATGATGGACGAGCCAGGTTGTAAAGCTTGCAGCTCTATTTCACCTAAACCTGCAAGTGGGCCTGAATTCATCCAGCGAAGATCATTTGAGATCTTCATGATCGCAACGGCTGCGGTTTTTAGTTGACCAGAAAGAGCGACGATCGCGTCTTGGCTACTTAAGCTAAAGAAGAAGTTTTCACTTGAAGTAAACGGAACCTTTGTTGCTTGGGAAAGAGAGTCTGAAAATTTGCCTGCGAATCGTGGGTCTGCATTAATACCAGTGCCCACGGCAGTGCCACCTTGAGCCAACGCTTTTACGAATTTTAGACTGCTTTCAATTCCTTGTTTGGCGTGTTCAATTTGATATTGCCAACCACCTAGCTCTTGAGCAAAAGTGACGGGCATTGCATCCATTAGGTGGGTTCGACCAGTTTTCACAACCTCCGAAAGCTCTTTTTGCTTAGTACCTAAAGAAGCGGACAAATGCGCTAGCGCGGGCAGTAGGTTGTGCTCAATCGCTAATGCTACGCTTACCTGAATAGCGGTAGGAACCACATCGTTACTACTTTGTCCCATATTCACGTGGTCGTTAGGGTTAACGTTCCCGCCAAGTTGTAACGTCGCCAAGGTTGCAATGACCTCGTTGGCATTCATATTCGAACTCGTCCCTGAGCCTGTTTGGTATACATCGATAGGGAAGTGCTCTAAATGCTGTCCATCAATGATTTCTTGGCTCGCATCTATGATCGCGCTGGCAATATCACCTTCTAAGTGCCCCAATTGAGCATTGGTTGCTGCTGCCGCTTGTTTCACGTACGCGAGAGCTTGAATGAAACGACTAGGCATAGTGTGAGAGCTAAACGCAAAGTTATCGACAGCACGTTGCGTTTGAGCTTGGTAAAGGGCATTTTTAGGAACCTTTACCTCTCCCATACTATCTTTCTCTATTCTGAATTCTTGGGTCATGTTCTATCCTTTTTAGCCAAGTGGTGCTTGGACTTGTTGTAATGTTTTTTGTAGGGAGATAAATCGCGGGTTACCTTCAATTTGTTGGCAATAGTGGCGTTTTAAGCTGAATAATGGAGAGTAGGTTGCGTCTAAACAGACTTGCCTGAAGGCAAGCGAGCGCTGTGGAGATTCGATAGCATCAATAAGATGGAAGAAGAGCTGCCTTAAAAATAGCTCACAAAGCAGAAGGTTTTCATTCTTGGCGTGCTTTTCGTAATACGAAGCAAGCGTAAGCCCACAGTGAATATATTCTTGAACGATATCTGGTTCAAAGCCTGGTGGGGTATAAGTTTGAGTAAAGCGGTCTTGTGCTTTGTAAAACATTGAGTAGAGAATTTGCTGTTCTTCCATAAAAACCTCTCGATAATGTAATGATAATTATTATCGTTTGGGTGTTTTAAAACAACCTCTTTTTTAAAAAGAAAAAGCCGACACACTCGGTATCGGCTTTAAAGTTATATTTCAGTTTTCATCCCTACAATCAAAACTGAATTTTGAGCAGTAAGGTTTAGTTTACTCGACACTGACTAGTGGTCGTGAGCTTCACCTGCACCTTTAGGGTAACGAATGTTCTCAACCATATCTTGTACGTCTTGAGGAACTTCAGCAGTTACTTTGTTCACAGCGATTGAAACTATGAAGTTTAGACACATACCTAGCGTACCGATGCCTTCTGGGCTGATACCAAACCACCAGTTTTCAGGTGTGCTTGCCGCTGGGTTAATGAACTTGAAGTAAATGATGTAACTTGCTGTGAAGGCAATACCTGTCAACATACCTGCAATCGCACCTTCCTTGTTCATCTTCTTGTAGAAGATACCTAGGATAATCGCTGGGAAGAAGGATGCTGCGGCTAAGCCGAAGGCAAACGCTACTACCTGTGCTACAAAGCCTGGTGGGTTAATACCTAAGTAACCTGCACCTACAATTGCGACCATGGCTGCCAAACGAGCGGCTAACAGCTCCTGCTTGTCGGTCATGTTTGGTCTGAAGCCTTTCTTCAACAAGTCATGTGAAATCGACGTTGAGATAACCAGTAGTAGACCCGCGGCTGTTGATAGAGCTGCTGCTAGGCCACCGGCTGCAAGTAGTGCTACAACCCAGTTTGGTAGTTTAGCCAGTTCTGGAGAAGCCAGTACGATGATGTCACGGTTAATCTTCATCTCGTTGCGTTCATCGCCCGAGTAGAACATCTTGCCATCGCCATTCTTATCTTCCCAGCCAACTAGACCAGTGCTTTCCCAGTTTTTGTACCAGCTTGGTGCTTCCGCTGCTGGAACACCTTGCATGTCAGGGCCGTTAATCGTCTCTATCATGTTTACACGAGCAAATGCGGCAACGCCTGGTGCTGTTGTGTAT
This sequence comes from Vibrio makurazakiensis, assembly GCF_050337375.1. Taxonomy (NCBI): domain Bacteria; kingdom Pseudomonadati; phylum Pseudomonadota; class Gammaproteobacteria; order Vibrionales; family Vibrionaceae; genus Vibrio; species Vibrio makurazakiensis. The sequence goes on from NZ_JAKJSW010000022.1 coordinate 7,071, forward strand.
AGCAATGAGATGAACAGTAGTGCCCAACCTGCTGAGATACGAGCATCACGTACACGAGGTACTGTGAAGAAACGAATGATTACGTGTGGAAGACCCGCAGTACCAACCATTAGAGCCGCACAGATGAAGAATACATCCACCATGCTCTTGTTACCTTCGGTATAGGCGGTAAATCCGAGTTCTTCTGTGAGTCCATCCAGTTTATCAAGTAAGTAAACATCAGTACCTGAGATAGTAGAACCCATACCAACTTGTGGAAGCGGGTTACCTGTCATCATGATTGACGTGAAGATTGCTGGAACAAGGAAGGCGAAAATGAGGACACAGAATTGAGCTACCTGCGTATAAGTGATGCCTTTCATGCCACCAAGTACTGCGTAGAAGAACACAATACCCATACCAATGATGATACCTAGATTAATGTCGACTTCTAGGAAACGAGAGAATACTACGCCTACACCACGCATCTGGCCTGCAACGTACGTGAATGATACGAAAATTGCACAGAATACCGCTACCATACGTGCCGTTTTCGAGTAGTAACGTTCACCGATGAAATCAGGAACCGTAAACTGACCGAACTTACGTAGGTAAGGTGCTAAACATAGCGCAAGTAGTACATAACCACCTGTCCAACCCATAAGGTAAACCGCACCATCGTAACCAACGAATGAGATGATACCTGCCATTGAGATGAATGATGCTGCCGACATCCAGTCAGCGGCTGTCGCCATGCCGTTTGCAACTGGGTGTACACCACCGCCAGCTACGTAGAATTCACTTGTAGACCCTGCGCGAGCCCAGATTGCGATGCCGATATATACTGCAAAAGTAATACCGACGAGAATAAACGTCCAAGTTTGAATATCCATTTTCTAAACCTCTAGTCTTCCTGTACGTTGTATTTTTTGTCTAGCTTGTTCATGCGAGACACGTAAACAAAGATTAGGGCGACGAAGGTGTAAATCGAACCTTGCTGTGCGAACCAAAATCCTAGCTTAAAGCCACCAAATTGAATGGTATTGAGCGCATCGACAAACAAGATGCCAGCTCCGTAAGACACGACAAACCAAATCGCAAGTAGTGTCCCCATTATTCCCAAGTTTTCCTTCCAATAGGCTTGAGCATGTTCTGTTGATTCGAACGCCATGGCCCTTCTCCTTTATTTCATTTCCGTAGAAACCATTTCTTTAGAAAATTATTGTTAACGTAATGTTACGATTTGAAATGTAGCAAGGATAAGTCAAGGGATCTGTGCAACTTTAGTCGGGGCAGAAAAAACGGAGAATGCCCATTTTATGGGGTGTTATATAAAATATGAATGTAAAGTGTGATGTTAATTTGTTGTTAAATTAGCCAAAAGTCTAACGAAAAGAGGGGATTTTTATACGACTATTGGCGAAAAATATTTTGCGGATGTTGTTTTGAGTGAAAATAAAGGTGAATGGACGTAATAGGGTTGGGGGAAAGAGGGCTTAAATCGAGTCACTCGATGAGAGTCACTCGATTGAGAATAAGGGGATTAGAGGTAAAAGTCTTTGATACCCATGAGTAAATTGTTGACGGCTACAGCGGCTAGGATCAGGCCCATGACTCGACTAATAATGGCGGCTCCTACATTACCGATGACTTTTTGAATCGTCGTTGCCCCTAATAATAAAAGGAGTGTAATAAGTAGCACTCCGACCATGACTCCAGCTGTAATGCTTTGATCTATTAATGAGTAACGGTGGTTATCGGTAAGCATAACAATTGCCATCATCGCGCCAGGAGAAGCTATCGACGGGATCGCCAGTGGGTAGACAGCAAGATCGGCGAGCTGAGAGTGGTCGACATCTTCTGTTAGTTTTTGTTCTTGCTCTGGTTTGCTCTCACCAAAAATCATGGTTAGTGCGAATAGAAGGAGAACGAGTCCACCTGCAGCTTGGAATGCAGGCAATGGAATTTGCATTGCTTCTAACAGTAGTTGACCTGCAACGAGGAAAAACAGCAGTACACCCGTAGATATGGCAACAGCTTTTAAAGCAACTAGGCGTCTTTGTTTCGGAGTAAGGTGTTGAGTTTGCGATAGGTAAACAGGTACAGAACCGATAGGGTCGATTACGGCCCATAAGACAACGAATTGGGTGATGATGATACTAAGCAAGGGTACAGCCTCCCAGAGTTTGGTTACAGAGGGATAAAAGGCCACCAATCGGCAGCCTCTTTATTATAGCGTTCACTATTCCTTTTAAGTCATCATTGTGTGAAGACTGGCTTTAGTGAGCCATTAATTAAGTAAATTATTCGTTTATTAAGCAATTAGCTTAGTGAACAGTTAACTTTCAGGTTCCATTTGTTGTAGCAAGATAACTGCTTGAGTACGGTTTTTCACATCCAACTTACGGAATATCGCCGTCATATGAGCTTTAATTGTGGCTTCAGATACATTCAGTTCGTAGGCAATTTGTTTGTTGAGAAGGCCGTCTGAAAGCATCCCTAGCACCTTGTATTGTTGCGGTGTCAGGGTTGATATTTTTTCTGCCAGATCGGTACAAGCTGCATTGTTTGTGATTAAACCTTCTGGGAAGAACGGGTCGCCATCGAGTACCTGATTAAGAGCGCTGATGAGTTCACGCATGTCACTCGACTTAGGAATAAAGCCAAAAGCACCGTGGCTTTTCACTTGTGTTACCACGCTGGCGTCTTCACTAGCTGAAATCACAACAATAGGTAAATCAGGGTATTCTGCACGTAATTGGATCAGGCCTGACATGCCATTTGCGCCCGGCATTTTTAGATCGAGCAGTAATAAATCGGGTTCGTCTTCTTTCTTTAATAGTTCGAGAAGCGCACTGAGTGAATCGGCTTCTAATAAGTTTGCGCCACTAATTGCCATGTGCACGGATTGAAACAGTGCGTTGCGAAAAAGGGGATGATCATCGGCGATGATGATGGTGTAGGTCGAATCCATGACGGTAAACACTTCTTAGTGATTTAATTGGATTCATTATTGTCCTGATTGCGCACGTGGACAATATCTAAGCACTAAAAGTCTGAACTCAATCGACTTTTGACTCCCTGCTGCTATAAGGCTTTCATTGATGTCATAAAAAAGCCGCACAATGTCGTGCGGCTAGGTTATACGATCGGATTATGCTATTCAGCTGCTGATAGTTGATGAGCATTGATATGGCTTAAGAACTTCTCCGCATTCATAAAGCCTGTTACTCGTGCGCTTGGCACATGCTCACCATTTTCATCCCAGAACTCTATGGTTGGTAACCCTAGAACTTCTAGCTGAGACAATAATTCAATGTCTTGTGGCTGATTGCGCGTGACATCAGCTTGTAGCAATACGAATGCACGGAGTTTGTTTTCTACATCAGCCTGATGAAAGGTGTATTTCTCAAACTCTTTACAAGCTACACACCAGTCAGCATAGAAGTCGAGCATGACCGGCTTTCCAAGCTTTTTAGCCAGTGCTAATTGTTCTTCTAACTCTTGGGTGTTGTTTACTCGAGTGAACTGCACTTGGGGTTGAACGCTTTCTTGAGCTTGACCAGCGAACCAGTAATTTAATGCCGGTTGTGCGGAAGCAAAAAGGCCAAGCATCGCTATGATACCTACTGCGCTTTGTTTCCACCCACCAAATGGTAGGGCATTTTTACTGTGGTAAAGCCATCCAAAAGCGACGAACCCTAGTGCTGACCAAAGTACCGTTGACCACAATTCTGGAAGGATACGTTCAAGTAGGAATATTGGTGCTGCCAGTAAAATGAAGCCGAAGACAATTTTTACTTTGTCCATCCAGTTACCAGCTTTAGGTAGTAACTTGTTACCGAACACAGCAACTAAAATCAGCGGAATCCCCATTCCCATCGCCAAAGCATACAGAGCAATACCACCAGTGAGTAAATCGCCACTTTGCGCGACATACAATAACGCTCCAGACAAAGGAGCTGTCGTACATGGTGAACAAACTAAGCCTGAAATTGCCCCCATTGCAAATACGCCGAGGCTATTGCCGCCTTTTTGCTTGTTAGATAGGTTATTCAGCCAGGTTTGTACGCTGCTAGGAAGTTGCAGGCTGTAAACACCAAACATTGACATCGCAAGCGCGACAAACAACACACTTAAGCCTACTAATACGTAAGGGTGTTGCATAGCTGCTTGGAATTGCATTCCTGCTGATGCGACGACTAAACCCAATAAGGTGTAGGTAAGCGCCATACCTTGCACGTAGATAAACGAAAGCCCTAATGCACGACGTTGGTTTAGCTTTCCGCCACCCAAAACAATACCAGTAAGGATGGGGTACATCGGTAACACACAAGGCGTAAAAGCAAGTCCAATACCAAGTGCTAGGAATAAGAAAGGTGTCCACCAATTGTCACCAAGGTTATCAGCTAATGTATTTTCTTGGGTAATGGGTGTTGGGGCGCTTGTTAACTGAGAAACGTCATTTTTAGCTGGTGGTTGGCTCTTACTTGGAAGAGTCTTCGCAGTATCACCCGTTGTAAATGGTTGTAGATCGATCACGCGTGTTTCTGGTGGGTAGCAGAACCCTGCTTTGGCACAACCTTGATACTGCACGATAAGCTTGGCGCCAGTCTGATAATCGGAAAGTGGGACTTCAACGAATAATGGTTGAGTATAAATATTTACCTTACCGAAAAACTCATCTTGATATGGTTGTCCATCTTCGAAATTAAGCTCACCGACGATTGCATTTTCAGCACTAAAAGAGAAGCGACTTTGGTAAAGGTAGTAATCCTCTTTTACCTGCCAATCGAGTAAGACTTTATTGCCTTGCTGAAAATGGTTAAATGGGAAAGCCTGGTCTACAGGAACAAAAGTGTTGTTACTGTTACCTAGGTTCAGAGTCTGATCACTCTTACCAAATAAGGCTAGAGCGGGATTGGACAAGGTAAGAAGCCCAATAAAGATAAATGAAATGACTGCGCGCATAAGAGGATTCGTCGATATTAAGTTAAATGTATCTTAACTCAATAGGACTGAATAAGTGTCAAATAAAAAAGGCTTAGCACAATGCTAAGCCTTTAAATTGTGAGCGATCAAAGATTAAGGTGGGGTGAGTAAGTCTCCTTTCGCCTCTGAAGCTGCGGTTGCTCTAAAGCCTGTCAATACAACACCATTAGATCGTAACCCTAATATCATTGTAAATYTATGTACGCTTGTACTTGGTGTTCGGTTAGCACCTCCACCTAAAGTGACTGACCAAAAACCACCATTAGGGTTGGATTCAGCACTAGAGTCTCCCCCGATATTATTAGACCAGGAAGCAAAGGGTAAGTCATTTGGTCGCTCTGTAGGCAATTGAGAAATTGCTTGGCTGTCACCTACGGAAAAATCAAGCATGAAGTCTGGGTTAAGGTATTTTGGTACTGTTCTAGAAAAACCATCATGTGATTTAGTTGCCCCTTTAGATAGATGTGCTTGCGCTGTTCCTTCATCAACGTCTGGGTAAGTGGATGTCTTAGCCGTTGTGGCTACAAGACAGCGACTCATGTCCGATATGAGGCCATTGGTATCCCAAATTATGGCGATTTCACCGAAACAAACAGAATAACCATTGGCTACTTGGATATTGAACTCCGCCTTTTGAGCACTATCTTTGTAACCACAGAGAGATAGGTCGTTGTTAAGCTCCGAGGTGAGTACCAGTTTACCAAAGTTTTTTGGTACAAACGGGTCTCTGCCAGCTGTAGAGTTTTGCACGAAGACAGAACGACGAGAAGTGTTTAAGGACATGACATCTCCAGATGCGCCAGTATCTAAAGTAACATCCTCGCTATCTATGATAGCGGTACCCGCTTCATTGCTATATCCCGTCACCATTGTATATGAGCTTCCAGCGGTATAATGGTTGATACCTTTTGGATCTACCCAATTCGCTCTATTTGGTAGTGTAGTATGAGAGATTTGAGCCCATTGTTGAACGGTTGGTAAGCCTAATTGATCTGCTCCTCCTGCAATGCTTGTTTGAGATAGGAGAAACTGTGCCTCAACACTGTCTAGAGTTCGGTAGAGCTGTTCAGCTGTTCCATCTGGAGCTGAGAAATCTTTAATCGCAGCTAATAAGGGTAGGCGTTGCAGTAGTTTATCAGTTGATGTTCCTCCGTGGCCTTCTCCTGCAGCTAGGGCTGTCAGGGTACTATAATTGTTCTTGCGACAATCCGAGTCGTTTGTCCCATCGACAGTTCCGTTGTTACATAACACGTCACTCCAAGCTTGCTTGCCTGTGTTGTAAACAATAAAGTTTTCTTTCAAGAATTGTCGATAATCTGCATCATCATCAAACGTTTCTTTAGTGTATTGTCCACTACTTGTAACTGTCTGGTTGGTATCTTTGCGGGCGTGATGCTTAGAAACCCAAAAACCTGATTCCCCTTTGACGGTGCCATCACCATTACTGTCTCCATCTAGGTCCCAACCTCCAGGTACATAGCTGAATCCAGCATCGATCATTGCGCGACCGTAATCCGTTTCAAATACGTAGCTGTAGCTGATGGAGCTGTCGTCATAGGCAGTTTTGTGGTCTGCATGAGTTGATGGGTAAGCTAAAATTTCCTCAATATCAGATTTACCATCGCCATCTTTATCTTTTTCAATTTCAGGAATAGGTTCAACAGGGTTGATGTATTCAACGAGGTGGTTATCAAGATTAGTATCTAAAAACTTGCTTATCTCAATCCCATCATGCATACCATCGTCATCTGAGTCACGTTTTAGTGGGTTAGTGAATACTGCACGTGTAATGGTTGTTGGATCATTAATGTCCGCAGCAATGTCAATTTGTACGTGGCACTCACTACTATCGCTGATTGAGTCAAAGTCGGTATCGGCAAGCTCAGGGTTAGTAAATAGAGTTTCTCCTACCGATTCAATTAAGGATAAGTGTTTTCCACTATGGTCTTGATAAGTGCTACCAATAGTACAGCCGACACTTATCTCTGAAAGGTCAGATAGACCATCTCCGTCAGTATCTTTGTCTATATCGTTGTCTAAGTGACCAATGCTGAATACTCTACTACGGATCTCGTACTGATCTGGGATGTTATCGCCGTCAAAATCAGTATCGAGTTTTCCATCACCATTTACATCTTTTGATGCGTCAGAAGTAGCTGGTGATGGTAAGTAATTCACTTCGCCTGCTTCGAATGCCGCTACCCAAGTTTTGGTATTGGTATAAGTTATTTTGTTAGGATTACTGTCATTGATCTCTGTATATGCATTGCCGAAGTGATTTTGAAGAATATAAAACTCTTCAAAGTCAGACAGTCCATCATTGTCAGTATCGGCGGAGAAAGGATCGAGTGATCTAGACGCATCATAGGTCAGTCCCCCAGCTGAAAATATTTGTTCCCAATTTGTTAGTACTGGGCTTGCAGCAACAGTTGTAGGGGTTGTTGAACTGATGTTACCTGTTATAGGGTCGATGATGTTATCTACTGCTCCGTTAAGAAAGGAGGTTCGTGATATTTCATCCGTCCAATATTCTTGTGTGTTGGTTAGTCCATCTTTGTCGTAATCAACGTCGGCATCGTTTAAATAAGGGTTGGTACCTTTTGCAAATTCCCATGCATCAGGTAAGCCATCATTGTCATCGTCTAAATCCTGATCGTTTTCAATACCATCACCGTCGGTATCTTTTGATAATGGGTTATTGTTCAATGCATTCTTAACGTCACCATGCCTTAGTCGATCTAACATATCATTATGGCTGTCTCGGCCAGCTAAAATGGCTTCGATAAACGAAACCTGCCCTGTTTCTGTCGGCTGAGACAGTGAGGTATAAGTGCTGGTTTCCATGTGGTCGACTGCCCATGCACCTTCAGCTCCACCTTGCACGAACTTCGCGTGTTTAGGGTGGAACCCCCCATTATGATTATCTTCTAAGCTTGATGGGTTAAATGAAATGATATCTTGATAGTCGACATAATCATCACCGGTGATGTCTCCATGCACACCCCCTTTTAGTAAGGACTGTGCAATGGTGTTTAAGCTAGTGATTAGCTCTTCATTTGATTCCGTTGAGGTAAGCTGTGGTTCAATCATTGCGTAAGCGTAGGTTGTGAACGCATTAGCATTAACTCGACCATTTTTTATGTCGGAGATTGTCACCAAAGATATGACTTCACCATGGAGCGAATCGTAGTTGTTATTTGTAATTATCGCATCATCATTGGAGTCGATGTCGTAACCGCCTGTGACTACAATTTTTACTAGGGTATCGTCGGTGAATGTGTCATCGATAGTCAGAGTGAGTTCTTTAATTTCTCCGACAAGTCGACCTTCTGAAAGTGGTTTTAGGTAGCGAGTCCCACCGTTATTAGCTTCGTTGACAAGTATTGTATCTCTATCTTCATCGAAACCGTAAGTCACCCCTTCACTTAATAGCTCACCGCCCATACTGTAAATCTTGACTGAGCCTTCTGCGATTGGGCCAAGTGCGATTGCACCAGAGACATTAAGTTCTTGAGTACTGACGTTGCTGCTTCCGCTTCCATTATCGATATCACTGCAGCCACTTACGGCAAGCGCTGAAGTTATTACTGTGCTCAGAAAGCTATATTTGAAATTCCGTTTCATAGATGCTTATCCTTGATAATCCACTTACTAAGATTAACAGTATTCCGTTTTGTTTATTTTGGCAAGGATAGCTTTGGTTGTTTTGTGATCAGCATTCGTTAGTAGGAAAGAAGGGGGGAAGGCATTAAAAGAAGTAGGGTTTTTAATGCCTTAAGGTTTTAGACTAGATAAACAGACCGCCGAAAGCGAAGCCGAGTGCTACCGCAGTGCTGATGGTTGCTACACCTGGGATGAAGAATGGGTGGTTGAAGACTAGGCTACCGATTCGAGTTGAGCCTGTATCATCCATCTCAACCGCTGCCAGTAGCGTAGGGTAAGTTGGAAGTACGAACAGCGCACTTACTGCAGCAAAAGAAGCCACGGCTGTTAGTGGTGCTACGCCAATCGCTAGAGCTGCAGGCATCAGTGCAACTGTTGTTGCGCCTTGAGAGTAAAGCAGCATAGAAGCGAAGAACAGGACAAGAGCCAGCATCCAAGGGTAGTCAGCCAGTAGAGCGCCTGCTACATCTTTGATTTCAGCAACGTGTGCATTTACAAACGTTGAACCTAACCAAGCCACACCCAGTACACATACACATGCTGTCATACCTGAGCGGAATGTTGGCGCTGAAGAAATCTTCGCTGCATCAATCTTAGTGAACATAACAATTGCAGCTGCAGCTGCAAGCATTACAGACATGATCGCTTCATTACGGCCCAGTGCTGGGTTTTCAATTAGGCCAACAGAGCTAGAGATAGCCGCTGCGTAGCAAACTACGAAACCAATCGCCGCTAGGAAGATGTAAGTCGCTCTCTTCGCTGTTGGCAGAATTTCGCGTTTCTCTTCTGTTGCTAGTTTGATCAGACCTTTCTCTAGGCGTTCTTGATAAACAGGATCGTCTTTCAGTTCGCTACCCATGTAGTTCGCGACAACTGCACCTACCATACAAGCGATGAAGGTTGTTGGGATACAAACCATTAGTAGCGTTAAGTAATCAACACCAAATGGTGCAAGCATTGCTGCGAAAGCCACAACTGCGGCTGAAATTGGCGAAGCTGTGATAGCTATTTGAGACGCTACAACGGCAATAGAAAGCGGGCGAGAAGGGCGAACACCTTGGCCTTTTGCTACTTCAGCGATCACTGGGAGTGTAGAGAAAGCAGTATGTCCTGTACCCGCCATTAGTGTCATGACGAAAGTAACGATAGGCGCATAAAAAGTAATACGTTCTGGGTGCTTACGTAAAAAGTTTTCTGCAAGCTGTACCAACCAATCCATACCGCCGGCAACTTGCATTGCTGCTATCGCGGTGATAACGGACATGATGATCAAGATTACATCGATAGGGATGAAAGATTGGCTGGTTGGAACACCAAGAATAAGTGAAAGGGCAATAACACCAGCACCACCGGCAAAGCCGATACCGATGCCGCCAATTCTGGCCCCTAAAAAGATAAAGAGCAGGACGACAAATAGTTCTACTGCAATCATAAGTAACACCTCATTTAGATTTTATTATGTGAACATTCGTCGACGGAGTGTTTACATAATAGTTCTATTGTTTCGATTTCATTGGGCAAAAGAGTTACTAAGTTAAACCCATAGATAAAACAGGGTTAACCGTATTCAAGCCTAAAAAAGGGCTCCGTTTGGAGCCCTACTTAAATGCTTACTCGTAGCGTTTTGCTTTATATTGAGGATGCATGAGGTTGTCAACAGAGAAGATGTCGTCTAGCTCTTCTTCGGTTAATAAACCGCGTTCAAGAACGACTTCTCGTACACTCTTACCAGTTTCGGCACAAATCTTACCAACAATGTCACCTTCATGGTGGCCAATATATGGGTTTAGGTATGTCACGATACCGATAGAGTTAAATACGTGTGCTTCACATACTTCTTTGTTTACTGTTATGCCATCAACACACTTGTCACGTAGGTTCACACATGCGTTGGTAAGAATGTCTAGAGACTCAAACATACTCTGTGCGATGACAGGTTCCATTACGTTCAGCTGAAGTTGACCACCTTCTGCAGCGAAAGAAACCGTGTTGTCGTTACCTAGAACTTTAAAGCAAACTTGGTTTACGACTTCAGGAACAACCGGGTTTACTTTAGCTGGCATGATTGAAGAGCCAGCTTGCAGTTCAGGGAGGTTTAATTCATTTAGACCAGCGCGCGGGCCTGAAGATAGAAGACGTAAGTCGTTACAAATCTTAGACAATTTTACCGCTAGGCGTTTAAGTGCGCCGTGCGTCATTACGTATGCGCCACAGTCAGACGTTGCTTCGATAAGGTCTTCAGCTGCCACACACTCTAGGCCAGTAACTTCAGCCAGGTGCTTAACTGCTAGGCCTTGGTAACCAGGTGCTGCGTTTAGACCAGTACCAATCGCGGTTGCGCCTAGGTTTACTTCAAGCAGTAGCTTTGAAGTGTATTCTAGGTTTTTGATTTCTTCATTGATGGTTACAGCCCAAGCGTGGAACTCTTGGCCAACTGTCATTGGTACTGCGTCTTGAAGCTGAGTACGACCCATTTTCAAAATAGTGTTGAATTCTTGGCTCTTCAGCTCGAAAGCACCTTTAAGGTATTCGATTGAATCAATCAGTTTGCGAACACTGTTGTAAACAGAGATACGGAAACCCGTTGGGTAGGCACAGTTTGTCGATTGGCTCTTGTTTACGTGGTCATTTGGGTTAATGAACTCGTATTGACCCTTTTCTTTACCCATAAGCTCAAGAGCAACGTTTGCAACCACTTCGTTAGCGTTCATGTTTACTGAAGTGCCAGCACCACCTTGGAATACATCTGATGGGAACTGATCCATGCATTTACCTGTGTCTAAAATTAGATCACATGCTTGGATAATGTATTTAGCTACTTCACTAGGGATAACACCTAACTCTTTGTTTGCTAAAGCCGCCGCTTTCTTTGTCATTACCATGCCACGAACAAATTCTGGAACATCAGAAATTGTTACGTTAGAGATATTGAAGTTTTCAATCGCGCGTAAAGTGTGAATGCCGTAATACGCGTCCGCAGGTACGTGACGTTGACCTAGTAGGTCTTCTTCTAGACGTGTTGCTGAATTTGTAGTTTGAGGCGCTTTAGATAGGGTAGTCATAACAGAATTCCTTAGAGAATTGTTCTGATAATATAGTAAGTTATTAGCCCATTCTTTGTGCAAATACTCCGTTCGCTAGAATTTTAGGCTGATAAATCCGTCCTGACTTATGTGGCACATGATACTGTACTTAGCGCATAAAAATAGTAAGTTGATCACCTTTTTCGCTTTTGTTTAGTCAATCTTGTGTAAAGTTATTTTTGAGCAATAATCACGCTTATTTACAGGATAAATTTGAGCTTACAACCTCTTTAAGCGTACACTGGCAATAACAAAGGAGGGCGTGTGTTTCCTATCTTATTATTACTTTTTATTTTCGTTCCTATTATTGAGATCGGACTTTTCATTCAGGTTGGTGGCTTTCTAGGATTGTGGCCGACTATTGCACTGGTATTAGTCACTGCATTTGTTGGTGCGTCATTGGTTCGTAGCCAAGGTATTCAGACGTTAATGTCGGTACAAGGGCGTTTACAGCAAGGTGAGATGCCAGCTCAGCAAATTTTAGAAGGCGTAATGCTTGCAGTTGCGGGTGTGCTACTGCTAACTCCTGGGTTTATGACCGATGCTTTAGGCATGTTGGTTCTTCTACCAGCTCCACGCGCTATCATTGCAAAAAAAATGATGGAAAAAATGGTTGTGAAGGGTATGTCTGGTACTGGAGGTTTCCAGGCGGGATTTGGCCAAAACCCATTTGAACAAGACCCGTTCCATCGTGACCCGTTCAATAAGTCGCAAGACAGCAATACCTTTGAAGGTGAGTATGAGCGAAAGAACGATGATGACATCAATAAGCTGAACTAACACAAGAATTCAGCTTTCTCTCGAATATTAAAAAGCCCCTAGATGATTCTAGGGGCTTTTTATTTATTACGACGTACATAACCGTTCAATTAGAAACATAGTTCGAGCGTTAAACTGCCCCTTCAAAGCCCATTTGACGCCATGCTTCAAAAGCGATAATTGCGACTGCGTTTGATAAGTTTAGGCTACGAGCATCAGGCATCATTGGAATGCGGATACGTTGTTCCATTGGCATGCTTTCAATAAATTCAGCGGGTAAACCACGAGTTTCAGGGCCAAACATTAGAACATCGCCTTGCTGAAATTTCGCATCAACATGGTGGCCTGTTGTTTTGGTGGTACATGCAAAAATGCGGAAGTCACCTTCGCGTTCATTTTCCAAATACTCCATGAAAGCTTCTAAATTCTTGTGTCGCTTAACACGAGCTAGATCGTGATAATCCAAACCTGCTCGACGGACTTTCTTTTCTTCTAAATCAAACCCTAGTGGTTCAATTAAGTGTAAGTTTGCACCGCAGTTGGCGCATAAACGGATAATGTTGCCAGTATTTGGGGCGATTTCTGGTTCGTAAAGTGCAATATCAAACATGCGAGTCACTATTAATAGAAGAAAAGTCGCTAGAGTATAAGGCGGCTTATTGTTTCAATACAAGCAGCCAGAGCTTAGCTTAGTGCAAGTAAATATAACTATTGAGCCAGCGCTACTTCATAGTTTTCAGCAACAGCATTCCAGTTAACGACATTCCACCATGCGCTGATGTAGTCAGGTCTACGGTTCTGATAACTGATGTAGTAAGCGTGTTCCCATACATCAAGTGCAAGAATCGGTTCGCCTTGTTCAGCGGCTGCATTCATCAAAGGGTTATCTTGGTTAGGTGTTGAGGTGATATGTAATTTTTTATCTTTAACGATTAACCAAACAAAGCCTGAACCAAAGGTGTTGATTGCAGCTTGTGAGAAAGCTTCTTTAAACGCATCAAAACTCCCAAAAGTGTCTTGGATAGCATTACCTAAAGTGCCCGCTGGTGCTCCGCCGCCGTCAGGAGACATACAGTACCAATACAAAACATGATTGTAGTAGCCGCCACCGTTATTTCGGATCGCTGGTGCATGTGAAGATATGTTGGCGAAGATATTGCGAAGGGTATCTGTCTCAAGCGGACTGCCTTTAATGGCGACCATAAACTTATCGTAATAGGTTTTGTGGTGCTTGCTGTAATGTACTTCCATCGTTTGAGCATCGATGTAAGGCTCTAGTGCATCGTATGCGTAGGGAAGTTCTGGAAACGAGTGTGACATGGTAAATCCTCCGTAATTGAGGATTTACCATAGTTGATAATGACTATCATTATCAACTATGATCTTTGTAAGGTTATTTGATTGGAATAATAGGCAGCGTTAACTCTACTTGTAATCCGCCTAATTGACTGCGCGAAGCTGTAATTGTGCCGCTGTGTTGGCGAATGGCACTTTCGGTGATGGTTAAGCCCAGTCCAGTACCGCCGGAATGACGATCGCGAGCGGTAGACACACGATAAAATGGTCTGAAAATGGACTCTAGCTCATCTTCAGGTACACCTTCGCCATTGTCGTTGACTAGGATCGTTAGTTGGTCACCAGCTACATGCATTTGAATATCGACATGATCTTTTCCGTAATAGATAGCATTACGAGTGATGTTGTCGACGGCACTCATGAGCAGTTTCGGCGTTCCTGAAATTGATCGATCAGGGATTTCTGAGAAACAAAGTGTTTTACCCATTTGTTCTGCTTCAAACTCTGCATCTTTGAGAATCTCTTCCCATAAGATCGAGAGTGGCTGTACTTCGCGATTGAGATGACTATCGACTTGCATACGCGATAAAGTAAGTAATTCACCAATCATTTGCTCTAAACGTTGTGCTTCTGTTTCGATCCGCTCTAATTCCTGGCTTTCACCTTGTTTACGAGTCGCGAGTGCATTTGCCATTCTGAGACGAGTGAGCGGCGAACGTAATTCGTGAGAAATATCGGACAATAAACGCTGTTGACCTGAGATCATTTGATTCACAGCTTCAACCATTTGGTTAAAACTCGCCCCAGCTTGTCTGAATTCTGAAGTTCCTTTTTCAAGTTGAGGGTCAACCTCAAACTCGCCATTGGCAACACGTTTTGCTGCTCGTTCTAGCTTTCTAGCGGGTTGGCTTAAGGCCCAAGCTAACCATAGAAGTAGCGGGGTACTGACGAACATAACCGCGAGTAATAGCTGTAATGGTTTATCAAACAACTTTAGTAAGAAAGGAGGCGGCTGATTCCATTTTACTCCTACATAAAGCAGCAGGTCTTGATTGGCCAATTCAACGGGAAGTGGCCCAGCAACCATATAGTGCCCATAAAGCTTCTGCTTTGGTTGGGCTGGAGTATCAATAGTGGTGACAAAGTTTTTGATTGCCTTCAACTTAAAATCAGGGTGCTTTTTTGTGGTGAGCACATTGCCATCTAAATCGGTTAAAAACATGCGAGGACGTTTGTCTCGCTTACTGCGAGGCGCTTCCAATTGAAAAACGATGTTGCCTAACTTTTCTTCGTCTTGATAACGCTGTTCAACGCTTTGTTTTATTTTAACAAGTCGTTCGTAATGATCGGTCGGAATATCTCGAGCTTTTCTTGGGTCGAGATGTGGTAAAGACAAAACCGCTAATAGCACCAGTAACATGGTGAACCAAAAGATGGCAAAAATGCGTCCATATAAGCTAGTGATTTTTGGCAGGCGCATTAATCTTCCTCAATTAGCAGGTAGCCACGACCACGCAAAGTTTTAATTCGTGATTTACCATCGCGACGCTCGGGCAACTTTTTACGTAAATTGGAGATGTGCATATCAATGGCACGGTCAAATGCCGCAAGCCTTTTTCCTAGAACATCTAAACTGAGGCTTTCTTTGGTAATTACCGTACCTGGGTTTTGGATTAAGTGGCTGAGTAAGGCGAACTCCGTAGTCGTTAGGTCAACTAATTGGTCACAACAATAAGCTTCTTGTTTACCTGGGTAGACCTTAATGTCTTGGTACACGATAGCATCGCTGTTTGTTTTGGCTGAACTCGTTTGAGTTCGACGCAAAATAGCGCGAATACGAGCTAGTAGCTCTCGGTCACTAAAAGGTTTTGGTAGGTAATCGTCTGCGCCTAGTTCGAGGCCAATTACACGATCAATCTCTTCCCCTTTTGCTGTCAGCATTAATACCGGAGTTTCCCAGTTTTCTCTGAGCTTTTTTAGCGTCTCCATGCCATTGAGTTTTGGCATCATGACATCAAGCAACACCAAATCAATTTCTTCTGAAATAGCTTCTAGCCCAGCATAACCATCGTTAGCTTCAGAAATAGTGAAACCTTCGAAGCTAAGAATGTCTTTTAATAGGCTAGTGAGTTCAGTGTCGTCATCAATAAGAAGTATATGTGCCATGGGTTACCTTACCTTGTTGTGTACCATTTAATCTTACTGTGAATTTACAATGGATTTATAGTCTTTACGATTCTTTACGATTTCTCAACGTTGCTTTACGCACCAGCCCCTATTCTATACTCAAGCACTGACAACACAGCCCCTAAACACAGTATACGAACAGATACGCTTAACCTTATTTTGAATCGAGGCGATGATTATGAAAATGACTAAGAAACTTGTATTAGCTGCTGCAGCACTTCCTCTTATTTTTGGTACTGCAAGTGCTTACGCATTTGGTGGCGGTAAAGGCGACCATAAAGATATGCGTGGTAAGTGCGGTGGCTTCGATAAAAAAATGATGCATAAATTGGATCTGACAGACGCTCAAAAAGAACAATTTAAAGAGATGCGTGAAGCAAGCCGCAGCGAAATGAAAGGTAAGCATGGTGATAAGTTTGCAGATATGCAGGCAAACCACGCGAAAGTACAAGAACTAGTTCTGGCCGACAACTTTGATGAAGCTGCAGCGAATGAGCTTGCGCAGCAGATGGTAGAAAAGCAGTCTGAGCGTCGTGTCGCAATGCTTAAAAATCAGCACCAAATGATGAGCATTCTAACGCCAGAGCAAAAAGAAGAATTAAAAGTTCTTCAGCAAGAACGCATGCAAAAATGCTCTGAAAAAATGGAAGAGCGCATGGCGAAGCACCAGTAACTTCCCTGTACAAATTCCTACCAAGAAGAAAAGCGGCCGATGGTCGCTTTTTTATTGTCATATTAAAGTGTTGATTTGCGAGTTATACTTTTTGTATCTGTTCTATTTTTAAACTGAAATATGAAACAAGAATACGCACGTCTCGTTACACTTGCTGCATGGGCAGCAACTATTATCGCAACCATACTTTTGGTTGTAAAAATCATCGCATGGTGGGAAACCGGGTCTGTCAGTTTACTGGCTTCGGTTGTCGATTCCATGCTCGATATTGCAGCCTCCGTCGTTAACCTTTTAGTAGTGCGCTATGCACTGCAACCTGCCGACAAAGAGCATACATTTGGACATGGTAAAGCTGAATCCTTAGCGGCTTTGGCTCAGGCTATGTTTATTTCTGGTTCTGCTTGCTTCTTGATCTTGAATGGTGTCGAACGCTTCTTCAGACCACATGAACTCAACACTCCTGAAATTGGGATTTATGTAAGTTTCTTCGCGATGGTAATGACTTTTGGTTTAGTTCGTTTCCAGCAAAGTGTTGTAAAGAGAACGGGTAGCCAAGCAATTGCTGCAGACTCCCTTCACTATAAAACCGACTTATACATGAACGCGGCGATAATGTTAGCGCTGGGGTTAAGTTGGTTTGGATTTATTCAAGCTGACTCGGTATTTGCAATCGGTATTGGTATTTACATTCTTTATAGTGCCTATCAAATGGCGATGGAGGCGATTCAGTCGCTACTTGATCGTAAGTTGCCAGATGAAGAACTTGAGCAGATTAAAGAAGTGTCTCTAAGTGTTGAAGGGGTACTTGGTGTTCACCAGTTGCGAACACGAATGTCAGGCCCGGTTCGTTTTATTCAATTGCACTTAGAGCTCGAAGATCAGATCCCATTAATTGAAGCGCATCGCATTTCTGATGAAGTTGAAAGCAAGCTTATAACGACTTTCCCGTCTGCTGATGTATTAATTCATCAAGACCCATACTCTGTTGTATTTGGCCCAGAGCAAGCGCAAAAATCACAGAAATGGTAGATGAGTTTTGGGGTAGGTTTGAGGTTGGTAACTGCTCAGGATATGAACTACATTGAGCTAAAGTACGATCGCTCGCGGTTAACTTTACGCCGGCACATTACAATTTATGTTGATTCTGATGTGAATCAACAAAGTGAAAGATGAAAACTGTAATACTCTTACATAAGTAGAAAAGTTACATAAATTAATGCGATTTGAGTAGCATTCCTGTTTAGGAAATGTAACATAACGCACAGAATATAGAATGAGTGTTTTGTTGATATACAAATCAGCAAGAACAAAAAATCAATAATAGATTCTCAAAGATCGAGGGTGAGCATGATTAAGAAGATCGGTGTTTTGACAAGTGGCGGTGACGCACCAGGTATGAACGCAGCAGTTCGTGGCGTTGTTCGTACTGCACTATCAGCTGGTATTGAAGTTTACGGCATCTACGATGGTTACCAAGGCTTAGTTGAAGATCGCATTGAACAGTTAGACCGTTCAAGCGTGTCTGATGTAATTAACCGTGGTGGTACATTCTTAGGTTCTGCACGTTTCCCTGAATTCAAAGATGTTGAAGTACGTAAAAAGGGTATCGAAAACCTAAAGAGACACGGCATTGAAGCATTGGTTGTTGTCGGTGGCGACGGTTCTTACATGGGCGCGAAGAAACTGACAGAAATGGGTTACCCATGTATCGGTCTTCCTGGCACTATTGATAACGATATCGCTGGTACTGATTACACAATCGGTTACCTAACAGCACTAAACACTGTTATCGATAACATCGACCGCCTACGTGACACATCTTCTTCTCACCAACGTATTTCAATTGTAGAAATCATGGGCCGTCACTGTGGTGATCTTACGCTTATGTCTGCAATTGCTGGTGGCTGTGAGTACATTATTACTCCAGAAACAGGCCTAGATAAAGATCAGCTAATTGCGAACATCAACGATGGTATTGCAAAGGGTAAGAAGCACGCAATCATTGCTCTGACTGAGCTGATGATGGATGCCAATGAGCTAGCTCGTGACATTGAAAGCGCAACTGGTCGCGAAACTCGCGCAACAGTTCTTGGTCACATTCAACGTGGTGGTCGCCCAACGGCATTCGACCGTGTTCTTGCTTCTCGCATGGGTAACTACGCTGTTCATCTTCTTCAAGAAGGTCACGGTGGTCGTTGTGTTGGTATCGAGAAAGAACAACTTGTTCACCACGATATCATCGACTGTATCGAGAACATGAAAAACCCAGATCGCGCAGACCTATTTAAGGTTGCTGAAGAGTTATTCTAAGATAACTTTAAAGGTTAAAGACAAGCTCAATGGTTGTCTGAAAATACTAAAAACCGCTGACTTATCAGCGGTTTTTTTGTACCTGCCAGAGTGAATTTTTAAGTCACGCTAAATGACAGGTAATAAAAAAGGCCAACCTAAGTTGACCTATTATCTAATTTAAACGAGTGGTTTAAATTAAGCTTTTTTTGCTTCAGCTGCTGCTTTAGCGATAGCTGCGAAGCCTTTCGCGTCTAGAGCTGCGCCGCCAACTAGAGCACCGTCGATGTCTGGTTGTGCGAAGTAAGAAGCTGCGTTTTCTGGCTTAACAGAACCGCCGTATTGGATAACAACTTTGTTAGCCACTTCTTCAGATTTCTTAGCAATGTGTGCACGGATAGAAGCGTGGATGCGTTGTGCATCTTCAGCTGTAGCTGCTTTACCAGTACCGATAGCCCAGATTGGTTCGTAAGCGATGATAGCGCCTTCAAGAGCTTCAACGCCAGAAGTGTTGATTACAGCGTCGATTTGACGTGCACATACAGCTTCAGTTTCGCCAGCTTCGTTTTGAGCTTCAGACTCACCGATACAGAAAACTGGAGTTAGACCGTTCTCTTTTAGGAATGCGAATTTCTTAGCAACAAATTCGTCAGACTCAGCGTGGTATTGACGACGCTCTGAGTGACCGATGATGATGTGAGTTGCACCGAACTCTTTAAGCATAGCTGGAGACATGTCGCCAGTGAATGCACCGCTGTTGTTAAGGTCAGTGTTTTGAGCACCTAGAATTACTGCGCTACCCGCTTCAGTAAGTGTACGCTCAGCAAGGTCTACGAATAGTGCTGGTGGAGCTACTGCAACGTCAACGCCTGTAACGCCTTCAAGTTCAGCGTTAAGACCGTTAAGTAGATCAACAACCATTTCTTTGCTGCCGTTTAGTTTCCAGTTACCCATAACTACAGGATGACGCATAGGAATATCTCCAAGTATTTAAAATAAATTGAATGTAAAAAATAAACTTTATTACGAAATAATATAACAGATTAAGTCCAACAGATCATGACTGTGGTCATGTCTTTCTTGGATCTTATTCAATGGTCAGAGTTGATTTTGACAGCATATCAGTGATCCAACAGACAGAATAATAGTGAAGCTCTCGGATTTGTTACAGTTAATTGCTATTAAAGGACAAACGATTGCGTATCAGTATAGGAATTGAGAATGCCAAACTTGGTTTTAGAGTATTCAAACTCAGCGGATGAACGAATTAATGTGCAAGGTTTGTTAGAAGATTTACATGAAGTCACAATGAAATGTGGGTTGTTTGATGTAGATTCAGTGAAGTCGCGTTCTTTACGTTGCCATAATTGGTTGGTAGGTGAAGAGGGGGATAACGTAGATTTTATTCATATCAGCTTCGAGTTGCTTTCCGGAAGAACAGAAGAACAGAAGCGCGACCTTTCCAGAAAATTGATGGAAGTTTTACAGCAACAGGCTAGCCATATTCGCAGTCTAACCGTTAATATACGAGATATGGATAAGAGCTGTTTTCAAAAAGTGATTAACTAAATTTTTAGCCATCAACATTTAGGTGGCACTGTATATTAGGTACTTAAGATGTCGATGAAAGAACTGCTGTTTTCTTTCAAGGGTAGAATTGGTCGTAAGACATTCTGGACTTGGAATATTATTTACTACATTTCTATATTTGGTTTTGCTTCTGGTATTAGCGTGCTGTTCCCAGCGTATGCTTACATTTTACTACCAGCGTTTCTGATTTTTTTACTGGTACCAGACCTAGCAGTAACAGCAAAACGTTGGCATGACCGTGGTAAATCAAACCTATGGCTACTAATGAATATTCCATTAGTACTTGGCCGATTAGCCACTCCAATGGCTTCTCCATCTGCTGAGGCGACAACGACTTTACAGATGGTAGCAACAACGGCTGCACTTGGCTGTGGCTTATGGATATTGGTTGAATGTGGTTTTATGAAGGGCACTGAAGGTAAGAACGAATACGGTTCAGATCCTGTGGCTTAGGTTCCGATTTAATCGAGACAAGACAAAATAAAAGGAGGCTTAATGTTATTAAGCCTCCTTTTTTAATCTTTTAATTTAAACGGGATAACCTCAGCGCTATCCAATTTCTGACTGTAGCAGTCGCCTTCTAGCACTTCTCTAAACTTAAACATTTGGCAGCTTAGCTCTTGCATGAGTATGACGTTAGTATGGTCTGGGTTTTTGCAGCGGCTTACGACGAGGTCGATATGGCTTTGCTGGGCTCTTAACCTATCCTGCATAGCGATAGATGCTGAGCAAATCATGTCTTCACACATATCTTGTTTGAATTGGTTAAATGCGTCTGGGTTGGTTTTTGCCAACTCAACCAATTCATCAAATGGTGGTAAAGGTTGTTCAATCGGCTGCGGGTGTCCCATAGATACGTCCTCGAAGCTTTAGTGATAACTAACACTATTAAGCATAAGAGAGGATGTGGATTATATCCTTAACCTGACTGAATCAGATTATGACTTTCTTAAAAATGAGACACTTTCATTTGGAGTGTTTAGGTTGGAACGATGACGTAAGTACAGCGGCGTTCACCAGCAATAATATGCTCAGAACGTGAAATGTCGCATTCACCTTTAAGTAACTCTCTGAATACATTGAGTTCTGATTGGCATAAGCTTGGGCAACGAGTTGCAGCTTTACATATTGGGCAGTGATTTTCTATCAAGATAAAGTGGTCGTTCTCATTTATGAGCTCAGCCATATAGCCTTCATCTTCACGAAGTTGTGTCAGTGCTTTGAGTTTAGAGGGTAAGTTTGTACTGCTTGCTAACGCAGCTTGATACTGTTTCAGAGTGTGAGCTTCTCGCTCTGCGGCTACTTTTGCTAAGCCTTCTTGGCCAAATAAACTCTCTACTGCATCAATGACTTGAATGGTTAACTCACCGTGGCGATTAGAAAATTGCGCATGACCTTTTTGAGTTAAAGACCAGTGACGGGTTGGGCGTCCTACTTTTACTTTTACATCATGAAATGCAAGCAGTCCGTCATCTTCGAGGCTTTGTAAGTGCTGACGAGCACCCATTGAAGTTATGCCAAACTCTTCAGACAATTGCTTTGCTGTGACTGCACCGTTGCGCTTAATTGTATTTAGGATGCGATCGCTTGTTTTCATGTGTTTCCTACCTTTATCGTCTTATCTATTATGAGGCAAGGTGTTTATAAAGCAAACTATTTACTATATGAGTAATAGCTTGAAATAAGGCTTATGTAGGAAAATCGGTGTGCAGATTTTAGGGTAAATAATAAAAAAGAGGCTGATAGAATCTATCAGCCTCTTTTAGAGGTAATCTTAAATCAGCAAAAAATTAAAGAATGTGACCAATAACTTCTGGGTCTTTACGCTCTAAGTAGTGGATAGATTTAATGCGGCGAATAGTGCGGCAACGGCCACGGATAAGTAGCGTTTCTGTTGTCGCGATATTGCCTTGGCGAGTGATACCTTCTAATAGGTCACCTTTAGTAATACCCGTTGCTGAGAACACAACGTTATCACTGCGCGCCATATCTTCCATTTTTAGAACGATACCAGCTGTTACGCCCATTTCGGCGCAGCGCTCAAGCTCTAGTTCACCGTGCTTACGGTTTTCTTCTGTGTCACCTTTTACTTCATGGCGAGGAAGAAGGCGGCCGTGCATGTCACCGTCTAGTGCGCGAATTACAGCAGCTGAAACAACACCTTCAGGAGCGCCACCAATACAGTACATAACGTCAACTTCGCTGTCTGGCATACAAGTTAGGATTGATGCTGCTACGTCGCCATCTGGCACTGCGAATACACGAATACCCATTGCTTGCATTTGCGCGATAACTTCATCGTGACGTGGTTTCGCTAACGTTGTCACAACTAACGTATCTAATGACTTGCCTAGTGCTTTAGCAATGTTCTCTAGGTTTTCTGTTAGTGGTAGTTCAAGGTCAATTGCCCCTTTTGCACCAGGGCCTACTACCAACTTCTCCATGTACATATCTGGTGCTTTAAGGAAGCTACCTTTTTCGCCTGCCGCAAGTACTGCCAATGCATTAGATTGGCCCATCGCTGTCATGCGTGTCCCTTCGATTGGATCAACTGCGATATCTACAGCGTCGCCACCCACACCTACGTTTTCGCCAATATATAGCATTGGTGCGTCATCGATTTCACCTTCACCAATAACGATCTCACCGCTGATTTCAGTTTTGTTCAGTAGGCAACGCATGACTTCTACTGCAGCGCCATCAGCAGCGTTTTTGTCGCCACGACCAAGCCATTTATAGCCAGCTAATGCTGCACCTTCAGTGACACGAGAGAATGACATTGCTAAATCGCGTTTCATGGGGACTCCAAAATGTTCAAAGGGGGAATAGAAATTTCGCGCGGATTTTATCATATCCCTAAGGAAACGTTTGCCTTTTTGTATTAGTGGCTTTGCCTTTGATCAAAATGAAGGCTGAAATAGGAAATATTCAGCTAACGAATTGGTGAGTGTCGTATTTGACGCTGATGAAAGTCAATCTTAGGTAAATTCCGTTGTTTTTTTAGCCGAATGACACAAAATAGACAATATAGAGAGTGTTTATCCTCGCAGTGCTGAGTAGAATGGGGAAATAAGTGGAGTAACCTTCAACTCAACCGGATAATTAAAGGTAGGCTAAGATGTCTTTTGAAGTACTAGAAAAACTAGAAGCAAAAATTCAAACAGCAGTAGATACAATTGCACTTCTTCAGATGGAAGTGGAAGAGCTAAAAGAAGAGAAAGATCAACTAGCAACAGAAGCTAACGAACTTAAAGCAAGCCGTGAAGCTCTAGAGCAAAAATCTCAACAGATGCAAGAAGAGCACTCAGCTTGGCAAGACCGCATTCGTAGCATGCTAGGAAAAATGGACGAAGTAGAGTAATTCTACTTAACCGTCACCGAATTTAAAAAGCCCGCTATTCGATAGCGGGCTTTTTGTTTCTTATTCATTGATAAGCGTGAATCAGCTAAAGAAGCTCTTCGTCTTCTTCATCAAGGTCTAATTCAATATCGAGTGGCTCTTGGGAGAGGATGATGCCCGTATTATCGGCATACAGATAATCTTCTGGTAGAAAAGTCACTCCGCCAAAATTGACTGGTACATCTTGTTCGCCAACACCTTGCTGACTAGCTCCTACAGGGATAGAGGCAAGAGCCTGAATGCCAATACTCATATCTTCGATCTCGTCTACTTCACGAACGCAGCCGTAAACAACAATCCCTTCCCATTCGTTTTCTTCAGCAAGCGTTGCGATTTCAGCATCGATAAGTGCTTTACGGAGTGAACCGCCGCCGTCTATTAATAACACGCGGCCAATACCGTCTTGTTCTAAAACCGAGCGGATAAGCGCATTGTCTTCAAAGCACTTTAAAGTGGTGAGTTGGCCTGCAAATGAAGCGCTGCCGCCAAAGTTGCTGAACATAGGTTCGACCACATCGACTTGGTCCAAATAAATATCACACAGTGCAGACGTGTTGTATTCCATGACATACCTTTAGGGCTAAGAGCTTAATAATGAGTATATCGGTGCATTAAGCCAATGCAATGATATCGACCAATTAACTGAGCAGAGTTTGAGCTACAACAACCCCAGCAAACAATAGGTTAGTGATTAACGAACATTTTACGATAACAGGCATCATTGGGGCGATTTGTGCAGGTTGAACTGTATGCCATACATCTCGTCCGTGCTTTGAAACTGCGATAATGCTGAGCAAAAATGGCAAACTTATCCAAACGGGCTTGTCTTGAATGATCAGGTAGCTAGCGAATGAAATAATCGCTGCAGCTAGCAACACAAAGTGGTACTGCTTAGCTTTGTGCTGGCCTAATCGAACGGCCATCGTGCGTTTTCCGCACTCACTGTCATTTTCAATATCGCGCATGTTATTGATGTTCAATACTGCGACTGCAAGTAAGCCACAACCGAGTGCAGGCAGAAACAGATTGGCTTCTACATTCCCTGTATGCAAAAAGTAGGTGCCAGAAACACCGAGTAAACCAAAGAAGATAAAAACAGATAAGTCACCTAAACCAATGTAACCATAAGGTTTATTACCTACTGTATAAGCAATTGCCGCGAAGATAGCGAGTACTCCTAGCCCGATAAACGCCATGATACTTTCGATACTGGTGAGAGCATGGAATACCAAAGTTAACCCTGCGATCATAGTGAATATAATATTGATAATGATGGCATTTTTCATGGTTTTAGCATTCACCGCGCCAGACTGCATCGCGCGCACTGGTCCTAAACGGTTTTCGTTGTCGGTACCTTTTACGGCATCGCCATAATCGTTAGCAAGGTTTGAGAGTATTTGCAGCAATGTTGCTGTGATAAACGCTAAGAGCGCGACTGAAAGAGAAAAGTGACCTGCCGAAAAAGCTAGGCTACTTCCGGTAAGAATAGAAACTAGTGCCAATGGTAAAGTTTTTGGTCTTGCGGCATCAAGCCAAATACGCAGAGATTCTTTCATTGTTAGTACACTGTATTATAAATGTCATTTCATAAAGTAAATTCAGTATACGCTCATTTTTTGAGTAATAAAAAGCCCACTCAGGAGTGGGCTTGTATTTAGTCAATTAGCTGCAGTTTCTTTGAGATAGAGCAACTAGTATTGATTTTATGTGCTACAGAATGAAGCGACTTAGGTCTTCATCTTCCACCAACTCACCTAACTTCGACTGAACATAGTCTGCATCGATTGTTAGTTTAGTGCCTGGCTTGTCGGTTGCTTCGAATGAGATTTCATCCATTAAGCGTTCCATCATGGTATGCAGACGACGAGCACCGATGTTTTCAGTTGTTTCGTTAACCTGCCATGCCGCTTCTGCGATTTTTGTAATGCCATCTTCTGTAAAGTCGACATCAACATCTTCTGTTTTCATTAGGGCGATGTACTGCTCTGTTAAAGATGCTTTTGGTTCTGTCAGAATTCGTTTGAAGTCATGGCTTGAAAGCGCCTCTAGTTCAACTCGAATTGGGAGACGGCCTTGCAGTTCAGGGATCAAATCTGACGGTTTAGCGACTTGGAATGCACCAGACGTTACGAATAGGATGTGGTCTGTTTTAACCATACCGTGTTTAGTCGAAACCGTGCTGCCTTCGATCAAAGGTAGTAGGTCACGTTGAACGCCTTCGCGAGATACATCAGGGCCTGAGCTGTCGCCACGTTTACAAATCTTATCGATTTCATCGATGAATACGATGCCGTTATTCTCAACGTTATAGATAGCGCTTTCTTTTAGCTCTTCTTGATTAACAAGCTTCGCAGCTTCTTCTTCTGTCAGTGCTTTGAAAGCATCTTTGATTTTCAGTTTACGCTTTTTCTTGGTGTCGCCCGCAAGGTTTTGGAACATACCTTGTAGCTGGTTAGTCATCTCTTCCATGCCTGGAGGAGCCATGATCTCAACACCCATCTGCGGTGCAGCAACGTCGATTTCGATTTCTTTGTCGTCTAGCTTACCTTCACGTAATTTCTTACGGAAAATTTGGCGAGTGTTAGAAGATGAAGAATCTTCAGTTTGCTCGTTCTGACCCCAAGCATCACGTGCTGGTGGCAATAGAGCATCTAGAATACGATCTTCAGCTTGCTCTTCAGCGCGGAATTGTACTTTTTCCATCGCTTGCTGGTGCGTCATCTTAATCGCTACATCAGTAAGGTCACGGATGATGGTTTCAACTTCTTTACCAACATAGCCAACTTCAGTGAACTTAGTCGCTTCAACTTTAATGAAAGGAGCGTTTGCTAGTTTCGCTAGACGGCGAGCAATCTCAGTTTTACCGACACCAGTTGGGCCGATCATTAGAATGTTTTTTGGTGATACTTCAACGCGCAAGCTTTCTTCAAGCTGCATTCGACGCCAGCGGTTACGTAGTGCAATGGCAACTGAACGCTTTGCGTTGTCTTGGCCAATGATGTGGCGATTGAGTTCGTGAACAATCTCGCGAGGAGTCATCTCAGACATGGTGTTTCCTTAATTCTTTTAACAAATACGGTTGATTATTTAGCTATCTAGTTAGCGATTTAGTTGTTGATTAAGTGCGGCTGATTATTCAGGCTTAGGCAGTTCAACAGTGCTGTCGAGTTCTTCAACCGTATGATGATGGTTTGTGAATACACAGATATCGCCAGCGATAGTTAGCGCTTTTTCTGCAATCTCACGCGCGTCTAAGTCTGTGTTATCTAATAATGCTGTTGCTGCCGCTTGGGCGAAGTTACCACCAGAGCCGATAGCAATTAGATCGTTTTCTGGCTGAACCACATCACCATTACCTGTGATGATAAGAGAAGCCGTTTCATCTGCTACAGCCAGTAGTGCTTCTAGCTTGCGCAGTGCACGGTCGCTACGCCAATCTTTTGCTAACTCTACTGCGGCTTTGGTTAGGTGACCTTGGTGCATTTGCAGCTTACTTTCAAATTTTTCGAATAGCGTGAAAGCGTCTGCAGTACCGCCAGCAAAACCTGCCAGTACTTTGTTGTTATATAGGCGGCGAACTTTACGGGCATTGCCCTTCATTACTGTATTGCCTAGAGAAACTTGTCCATCACCCGCGATGACGACTTTATTATTACGGCGAACAGATACAATGGTAGTCACGAGTAGGGCCTCTTAATACGTTTTTATATTTGGGTATAACCGTTATATGAGGATCGATACGGGGGTTTTCAAGGAAGCGAGGTGTTTTCAAGGTAAAGGATAGAAGAAAGCCTTCATCGCTGAAGGCTTTCTGTTTCTAAATCGTTATTGCGTTTCTTTCCAAATCGCACAAGGCTCGATCTTCGCTCTTTGGAGCTTATGGCGATCTCGTTCGGCATCACGCTTAAACTTGTATGGCCCTAGTACCACTCGGAACCAGCTGCTGTTCTCTTTTTTACGAACTTTGCTGTTGATACCTTGGAAGGCGATATCCAGCTTACGAGCTTCAGCTTGGCTTAGAGTTTTGTAAGCTCCACACTGCATGATGTATGGAATTTCCGATACCTTTTGTTCCTTGGCTTTCACTTCAACCTGACGGTTGGGTAGCGTTTCCACATAGTCCCACTTTTCTTCTGGTGGAGGTGGTAACGGCTTACTTGGTTTCGGCTTAGATTTTGGTTTTGTAACGACGGTAGGTGCTGGCGGCTCAGGGTCGTTACTAAGCAGATAAAGGCCGTAGCCAAATCCACTTAATAATAAGATCGCCAAAAGACCACTACGCCATGGTTTACGGCGAGGAGCTTGTCTGCTGGATGTTTTCTTTGTCGGCTTTTTCGGAGCTCGACCGCGTTTTACATAATCTCTATTGGCCACAAGACATTTTCATCGTTACTGATACTGTCTTCATGTTAATCCAGATTGTGCGCAGATAACAGTATAGAAATGGAAGCGGCACATCAAAATGTGCCGCTAAAATAAGGGTACGTTATTGGATTCTTGGTGGAGCAGTACTGCCACGAATAATTAGCTCTGTTTCAAGGAGGCGAGAACCTGCTTGAACTTCATGTCCTTTGAGTACATCAAGCATCATCAACATTGCTTGGCGACCGATTTCGTAGCGAGGCTGAGAAATCGTGGTTAGTGGTGGATCGCAGTATTGGGCAAACTGAATATCATCGAAGCCGACAACAGAAAGGTCTTGTGGTACTCGCAAACCCAGTTTTTTAGCTTCTTGAATGGCACCTATCGCCATGGTGTCGTTATGACAGAAAATAGCGGTTGGTGGCTCAGGCAGTGCTAGCAATTGTCGAATCGCTTTCGCACCAGCTTCAAAAGAGAAATCGCCGATAGTACTGAACGTAGGGTTCATGGTGATCCCTGCGCGGCGCAGTGCTTGCTGGTAGCCTTGCTGACGGAACTGGCACAGGGCTGCAGTTTTAGGCCCCGAGATTTGACCAATGCGTTTATGGCCAAGTTGAGTCAGGTAGTTAACGGCTTCAAATGCTGACGTTAAGTTATCAATATGCACGGTTGGCAATTCTAGCTCTGGTGCAAACTCGCACGCCATGACCATTGGCGGAAGGTTTTTTTGTTCCGCTTTGCTGACGTCAAATGGGTGATCGGTGCCCAGCAATAACATGCCGTCAGCTTGCTTGGTGAATACTAGGTTCACGAAAGAGCTTTCACGTTTCTTTTGCTGACCACTATCACCTAGTAGCACTAAGTAGCCATGTTCAACGGCTGCGTCTTCAATACCACGAATGATTTCAGTGAAGTAGGGATCACAAATGTCAGGAACAATGGTGACAATGGTTTTGGATTCGTTGCGGCGTAGGTTTCGCGCTAACGAGTTTGGTGAGTAGCCAGCTTCTAGTACTGCATCTTCTACGCGTTTACGTGTTGATGATGATACTTTTTCAGGGTTCATAAGCGCGCGTGATACTGTCGCTGTAGAAACCCCTGCGAGCTGGGCAACGTCCTTCATTGTCGCCATAAGTTGACCTCTTAAATTCCTTGTATATGCCATCCATTGAGGCATCTAATTATTGTTTTTATAAATAAATATTCATCAAAGTTGAGTAAACTTTGTTAAGCCAGAAACAGTTTATTCATTTACACACAGAAAGTTACGGCTAGATTAACAAAATTTACATTACTAGTGTGAACTGACTCACGATAAATATGAAATCTCGATGCTAGGTCGACTTCTTAGCTGAGATCTTGAGGCTCAATGTCGATTGACCAACGTACTTTTTTCGATGTTGGTAGCAAGTGAATAGCCGGTTTTGCACTGGCTAAGAGCTTTTGCATCTGTGAACGAGTTTGAGTTTGGAGTATTAATTGCCAGCGTGATTTCCCTGCTCGTTTAGCCAGTGGAGCAGGGGTTGGTCCAAGAACCATACAGTAGCCATCAAACAGCGGATGAGACTCTAGCGTGTGGCGAACTTGTCGTAAAAAGTTTTCGACCAGTAGTGAGTCATTTGCCTCAGCTCGGAACAATGCCATAAAGGTATAAGGGGGCAACATAGCCTGCTTACGCTCGGCCAGTGCCGTTTGAGCAAAGTGACTATAGTCTTTGTGTAGTAGTGCTTGAAGTAAGCCATGTTCAGGGTGGTGTGTTTGTAAAACCACTTCGCCTGGTTTACTTGCACGCCCTGCTCGGCCTGCTACTTGAGTAAAGAGCTGCGCCAAGCGCTCAGATGCGCGGAAGTCGCTGCTATAAAGTGAACCATCGACATCAAGTAGTGTTACTAGGGTAACATCGGGGAAGTGATGGCCTTTCGCAAGCATTTGAGTCCCGATGAGAATTTGGTACTCACCATTACGAATGGACTCTAGTGCGGCCTCTAAGCTGCCTTTACGGCGGGTACTATCTCGGTCAATACGGATGGTTTTGTATTCGGGAAACAATTGACCCAATTGGGTTTCTAATTGTTCAGTGCCGACACCTAGAGTCACTAATTGATGTGAACCACACCCCTGACAGTGATGAATAACAGGCTGCTGTGAACCACAATGGTGGCAGCGGATCTCATTACTGTTTTGGTGATAGGTGTAGTAAGCRTCGCATCGTTTACATTCGGCAGTCCAGCCACACTCATGACACATTAATGCTGGTGAAAACCCTCGTCGATTGAGGAACAGCATGACTTGGTTGCCATCTTTTAAGTGTCGCTGCATTTCGGCAATTAGAGGCGCAGATAATCCACTTTCTAAATATAAGCCTTTTACATCAAGCACTTTATTTGTCGTCGGAACGGCGACACCAGCACGTTTGGTTAGTGTTAAGTGAGCGTATTTTCCAACTTGTGCATTATGTATGGTTTCAAAAGCAGGGGTAGCAGAACCAAGCACTACGGGGATCTGCGCTTTATGGGCTCGCATGATAGCGACATCTCGAGCGTGATACCTCAAGCTATCTTGTTGCTTATAAGACGCATCATGCTCTTCATCGACAATGATAATGCCGAGGTCTGCAAAAGGAGTGAATAGGGCGGAACGAGTCCCAATCACTATACCTGCAATATTGTCACGAGCAGAAAGCCAAGCGTTAAGACGTTCAGTATCATTTAAACCAGAGTGGATCACTTCAACAGGAACGTTAAAACGTTTCTTAAAACGGTTGATGGTTTGTGGGGTTAAGCCTATTTCTGGTACTAGCACCAAAGCTTGCTTACCTTTCTCTAAAACCGGCTTAATCATGTTGAGGTAAACTTCGGTCTTACCTGAACCCGTTACGCCTTCTAATAAGAAGCAAGAGAAGTCCGTTTGGCTGTTAACTGTCGCTATCGCTATCGCTTGCTCTTCATTAAGCTTTGGCTTGTATTGGTCAGTTTCAATCTCTTGAGGCCATGCTACTTGCTTGGGCTTCTTCTCGACGGACTCAACCCAATCTTTCTCTTGTAAGGTTTTAAGAACCGCGCTTCCGACTTCTTGGTCAATAAACTCTTGGTGCGGTACTGCGCCGTTTTCGAGCATGTGCATGACTTTGGCTTGTTTGACAGCTCGCCCAAAGCCCTGCATCAGTTGGTTTTTCCCTTGGGTTGTTAATTGCCACTCAACCAAAGTTGCGAAATCTGCGGGTTTCCCTTTGCGCAGAGCGCTTGGTAGTGCGTTGGCTAACGTTTCCCCTAATGGGTACTGGTAAAACTGGCTACACCAAGTTAGTAATGAATAGACGGAATCTGGCCAAACTGGCTGATTATCGAGAATGGCTTTGATTGGTTTTAGCTTGTCAAAGTCGAACTCCGATTCATTAACTAATGAAATAACGATACCTACTAAAGTCTGTCGTCCAAAAGGTACAGAAACACGTCCACCGATAATCGGAAACAGATGACCTGGGATCTTATAATCAAACTGTTTGTCCAGAGGGACGGGCAGTGCAACACGAGCGATGGTTGGACGCATAAATAGAGAGCTTTACCTAGGGAAGAACGGAGTGACAGTCTAAAGGATTCGCCTTTTAAATTCGAGATACTGTTAGAACGGAAACGTCTAAGCCGCTGTCTTTTAATAGGCTTTCGTAGAAAGAATACGCTAGCACCGAATGATTGGTGAAAAATGTATCAAATCAGTTGATCCTACTTCACAGATTCATTAATATACTGCGCCTTGAAGGTATGGCTTCGTGACCTTGAGTTTCGATGCGGTACTTTTACTATTTTTTAAACTACGTGTGGTGTCCGGCTTAGAATCGGATGGCGACACGGCCTAATTGAGGTTTTCCCATGAAAGTTGGTATCCACCCAGAATACAAAGCTGTTAAAGCTACTTGCTCTTGCGGCAACACATTTGAATTCAACTCTACTCTAGGTAAAGAAGGTATTCACCTAGACGTATGTGACAAATGTCACCCATTCTACACTGGTAAGCAACGTATCGTAGATACTGGCGGCCGTGTTGATCGCTTCAACAAGCGTTTCGGTGCTCTTTCTAGCAAGTAATTTTACTCGCTATTTAGAACCTAAAAAGGACACTTCGGTGTCCTTTTTTGTTGCCTGCAGTTTAGAGATTTCAACTGGCCACTGGTCTTATTAGTAGTCAAATCTCGTTTTTTGATGAGACAGAGTGCTTTCCTGTCTAGGAACTTTGAAGTACATCCATTAAAATCAATGTTCTTACCACATATTATAATATCAATCAGGAAACCTACACTTATGTCAGACGACACTCGCCAAGAACTTTCTCCACAAGAACAATTTCGCCAAGATGCATTGGATTACCATGAATTTCCTATCCCAGGCAAGATCGCCGTCGAACTGACGAAGCCAGCAAACTCTGCTGAAGATCTAGCTTTAGCATACAGTCCTGGTGTTGCTGAACCCGTGCGTGAAATTGCTCAAAATGTAGATAATGTTTATAAGTACACAGGAAAAGGCAACATGGTTGCTGTTATTTCTAATGGTACGGCGATTCTTGGTCTGGGTAACCTAGGTCCTATCGCGTCTAAACCGGTAATGGAAGGTAAGGCGTTACTGTTTAAGCGCTTTGCAGGTTTAGATTCTATCGATATTGAAGTAAAACACCGCACAATCGATGAGTTTGTCGATACAGTAGCAAACATTGCAGACACCTTCGGTGGTATCAACCTAGAAGACATCAAAGCACCAGATTGTTTTGAAATCGAACGTCGCCTAATCGAGCGTTGTGATGTACCTGTATTCCATGATGACCAACACGGTACGGCAATCGTAACGGCAGCGGGCATGCTGAATGCAATCGAGCTTCAAGGTAAAAAACTTGAAGAGTCTAAGATTGTTTGTTTAGGCGCAGGTGCTGCGGCTGTAGCGTGTATGGAACTGCTTATTAAGTGTGGTGCTCAGCGTGAAAAGATCTACATGCTTGACCGTAAAGGTGTGATCCACACTCGTCGCGATGATTTAAATGAATACAAGCAGCTTTTCGCAAATAACACCGATAAGCGCACACTTGAAGATGTCATTGAAGGTGCAGATCTTTTCCTTGGTGTATCAGGTCCAAACCTACTACCAGCTGAATCACTTAAGCTAATGGCTGACAAGCCAGTGGTATTCGCGTGTTCTAACCCAGATCCAGAAATCAAACCTGAACTGGCTCATGAAGTTCGTGATGATCTAATCATGGGTACTGGCCGTAGCGATTACCCGAACCAGGTTAACAATGTACTTTGTTTCCCATTCATTTTCCGCGGTGCGCTAGATGTACGTGCAAGTGAAATCAATGATGAAATGAAGTTAGCAGCGGTTAAAGCTATTCGTGAATTAGCGAAAGAAGAAGTGCCAGAAGAAGTACTTGCAGCAGCTGGTGCAACATCGCTGGAGTTTGGTAAAGGTTACATCATTCCTAAGCCAATGGATCCACGCCTGCTTCCTCGCGTTGCCAAAGCTGTGGCGGAAGCAGCGGTTGAATCCGGTGTTGCTCGTATCGAGATGCCAGAAAATTACATGGCGTAATCATTCTTCGGAATTGAATTCGTATTAAAGAAAAAGCCGACTAACATAAGTTAGTCGGCTTTTTTTATATTTGGGATCTCGTTATTGCAAACGAAAACAAAATGTAATGATTTACCACTGGCAGTTGATGCAAAAAGGTAACAATTCGTGACTGGATTTATTTTTATTCGTCGTCGAAGTTTTCGAATTCGATACCCATTTCCGTCATTAGAGCTTTCGCTTCTGTCGGAATTTCATCTGGACGGTCTTTACGTAAGTCTTCGTCAGTCGGTAAAGGTTGGCCTGTGTATGCGTGTAGGAAAGCTTCACACAATAGTTCACTGTTCGTGGCGTGGCGTAGGTTGTTGATTTGACGGCGAGTTCGCTCGTCAGTTAACACCTTTAATACTTTAAGAGGGATAGAAACTGTAATTTTTTTTACTTGTTCGCTTTTCTTTCCATGCTCTGCATATGGGCTTATGTATTCACCATTCCAGTCTGCCATTGCGCACCTTCATCATTATTGTTGTTTGATTAAAATTTAGAATAGTGATTTTAGCGGGATTTACTGCCATAAGCAAAGACATATAGACGTCTAGAAGTGTTGACGGCTCATTCTAATGTAAGTAAAGTGAATAACATATATCTAACACAGCAGCTTAAACGCGACAAGTTACTGTGAATATCCAGTATCCAATTTGAAAGGAAACACCTATGAGCAGCCGGAAGCCAGCCACTATTGCCGTTCGTACTGGTATCGAGTCAGACACTCAACACCATGCCGTTGTACCACCGATTTACCTGTCTACGAACTATGGGTTTCCTGCATTTGGAGAAGTGCCAAAGTATGACTATACCCGTTCAGGTAACCCAAACCGTGGTCTACTAGAAACAGCACTGTTTGAACTAGAGTCAGGCAAAGGTGCGGTTGTAACGAACTGTGGCACGTCGGCGCTTAATCTTTGGGTATCGGCTTTCCTTGGCGGTGACGATTTAATCATAGCACCGCACGATTGTTATGGCGGTACTTATCGTCTGTTTAATACCCGCTCACAAAAGGGTGACTTCAAAGTATTGTTTGTTGATCAGTCTGATCAAGCAGCTTTAGATGCTGCAATCGCTCTTAAGCCAAAACTGGTTTTATTAGAAACACCATCGAACCCTCTCGTTCGTGTGGTGGATATTGCTGAAACATGCCGTAAAGCTAAAGAAGTGGGTGCATTAGTCGCAGTCGACAATACCTTTTTGACACCAGTGTTCCAAAAGCCATTGGAGCTTGGTGCAGACTTTGTTATCCACTCGACCACTAAATACATTAATGGCCACTCTGACGTGATTGGCGGTGTCGTGATCACTAAAACAGAAGAGCATGCTGAAGAGCTAGCTTGGTGGGGTAACTGTATTGGTGCGACTGGCACACCATTCGATAGCTACATGACTTTGCGTGGTATCCGAACTCTTGGCGCTCGTATGCGAGTGCATGAAGAAAGTTCACGAGACATTCTGGTTGCGTTGGAAGAACAGGAACTTGTAGGCACGATTTATCACCCAAGCCTACCAGATCACCCTGGTCATGAGATTGCTAAAAAACAACAATCTGGTTTTGGTTCTATGCTGAGCTTTGAGTTCGCAGGTTCATTTGAAGCTCTGAAATACTTTGTCGGCGAGCTAGAATTATTCTCTCTCGCTGAGTCACTTGGTGGAGTAGAAAGCTTAATTTGTCATCCTGCATCAATGACACACCGTGCAATGGGTGAAGCAGCACTGGCAGAGGCGGGTGTTTCTCAGCAATTGCTACGTCTTTCGGTTGGCCTAGAAGACGCTGAAGATCTGATTGATGATTTAAAACAGGCGTTTGCAAAAACTCAAAGCTTCATTAATAGCGAGGAGAAACAGTAATGACTGTTTTACGTCAGCTGCATAAATTTGGTGGCAGTAGTTTAGCTGACCCTGAGTGCTATCAGCGCGTTGTGAAAATTTTAAAAGAGTATTCACAGCAGAATGATCTGGTTGTGGTTTCTGCGGCAGGTAAAACCACCAACCGATTAATTGAGTTTACTGAAGCGTTAGATAAAGACGGACGTTTGGCTCATGAATGTCTACAGTCTCTACGTCAATTTCAATTAGATTTGATTGAAAGTCTATTAGTCGGCGATAGCGCGGAAACACTTACTCAACTTGTTCAAAAAGAATTTACGGCATTAGGCGAACTCGTTGCACCATTAACCGAAGCTCAAAAAGCACAAGTGCTAGGGCACGGTGAAGTGTGGTCTTCTCGCTTGTTAGCTGAGTTACTTTCTCAAAATGATCTGCAGGCTGTGGCTCAAGATGCTCGTGAATTTTTGCGTGCTGAAGCTGGTACTCAACCGGAAGTGGATCGTTCTCGTTCTTACTCGCTAATCAAAGAAGTATTGGCTCAACATACTCATTGCCGAGTTGTGATCACTGGTTTTATGGCACAGAACGGTGAAGGCGAAACGGTACTGCTTGGTCGCAATGGTTCTGATTATTCTGCAACGGTTATTGGTGCACTGGCTGAAGTCGATCGTGTGACGATTTGGAGTGATGTTGCTGGAGTATACAGCGCTGATCCTCGTTTAGTGTCTGATGCTTGTTTATTACCATTACTTCGACTTGATGAAGCGAGTGAACTCGCTCGTTTAGCAGCCCCTGTACTACATAGCCGTACATTACAGCCTGTAGCACAAAGTGCGATGGACTTAAGCCTACGTTGCAGCTATCAGCCTGAAGCGGGCTCGACGCAAATTGAACGCGTACTGGCTTCAGGTCGCGGTGCAAAAATTATTACTTCGTTAGATGAAGTTCTGATTATTCAGCTGAACTTCGGTCATGGTCATGATTTTGAACGTCTTGAAGTAGATGTGCTTGAAGGGTTAAAACGCGCTCAGCTAGAGCCGTTGGCTTACGAACTTCAGCCAGACCAAAATAGCTTGCGATTAGCTTATACCACTGAAATTGCTGGTGGTGCTTTGGAGTACTTGCAAGACCATGCCATTGAAGCAGAAATTAAGCTGAAGGAAGGGTATTCGCTCGTTGCTGCTGTAGGTGCTGGTGTAACGAAGAACCCAAATCATTGTTATGGCTTTTATCAGCAATTAAAGCATTCGCCTGTTGAGTTTATTTCAGAAGCTTCTTCTGGTTTAAGCCTTGTCGCTGTAATGCGAAAAGCGGATACATCATTACTGGTTAAGGGTGTTCACTCTCAATTATTCCAAGCTCAAAAGCGCGTTGCTATCGCATTATGTGGTAAAGGCAATATTGGTTCTAGTTGGTTAAAACTGTTCTCTGAACAAAAAAATGAATTAGAAAAGCGTCGTGGAATGAGTTTCGACCTAGTTGCAGTGATTGGTAGCCAAACGTATTGGTATAACGATCAAGGCATTGAAGCTGATGATGTTCTAGAACGTTTTGATGACGAAGCTGTAAGTAGCAATGGTAATGAATGGTTAGAGCGCTTAGGTTCAATCCAAGGCTATGATGAAGTTGTCGTACTGGATGTCACTGCGAGTAAAGAGCTTGCCGATCTGTATTTAGCGATAGCTCAGCAAGGTATTCATTTGATCTCTGCTAATAAGGTTGCTGGCAGCGCATCAAGTGAGTACTACCATCAAGTACAAGATGCTTTTGCGAAAATCAGCCGTCATTGGCTATATAACGCGACTGTTGGTGCAGGTTTACCAATCAATCATACTGTGCGCGACTTACGTGAAAGCGGTGATGATATTATTGCGTTGTCTGGTATTTTCTCGGGCACGTTATCTTGGTTGTTCCAGCAATTTGATGGAAGTGTTCCATTTAGTGAACTTGTTGATTTGGCATGGCAGCAAGGTTTAACTGAACCTGATCCTCGTGCTGATTTGGATGGTTCTGACGTAATGCGCAAATTGGTTATTCTTGCTCGTGAATCGGGTTTAGATATTGAACCTGAAAATGTAAAAGTTGAATCATTGGTGCCAGCTGAGCTTCAAGATTTATCGGTGGATGATTTCTTTGATAAAGCATCGCTACTCAGTGAGGAACTTGCTGAACGTTTGAAGAAAGCTCAATCACAGCAAAAGGTATTACGCTATGTTGCTCGCCTTGAGAAAAACGGTAAGGCGACAGTGGGTGTAGAAGCGTTAGCGAAAGAACATGCTTTAGCGAACCTACTACCATGTGACAATATCTTTGCCATTGAAAGTAAATGGTATAAAGACAACCCACTAGTGATTCGTGGCCCAGGTGCAGGGCGAGAAGTTACGGCTGGCGCTATTCAGTCAGACCTAAACCGTATGTCTAGTTTATTCTAGTGACTTACTGCTTCAAACTGGACTAATGTGACATGAATAAGGTTGAAATCAGCACAGTGCTCTTTCAACCTTATTCGTTACGATATCTAGCTTAATCCCCATATTTCTCCCACTTCTTATCTTGAACTTTATTCACGGTCTACTTGAAAAAAATTCATAATGGATCTGTTGACATTAAATCGTATTCAATACATTCTGTAGACATATAGACGTCCAAACGTCGTTTAAGGATAAGATTTTTTTCGTGGTTGAGTTTGCCACAGGGAGAGTAAGATGGGATACACACACGCTAGTCATATCGACGCTTTAAATCAGAATATCGCTGAACTTTCTGACAATATCAATGTGTCATTTGAGTTTTTTCCACCGAGTAGTGAAAAGATGGAAGAAACGCTGTGGAACTCTGTTCACCGCTTGAAAACTCTTCAACCTAAATTCGTTTCTGTGACTTACGGTGCTAACTCTGGTGAGCGTGACCGTACGCACTCAATCATTAAAGAAATTAAAGACCAAACGGGTCTTGTTGCTGCCCCTCACCTTACTTGTATCGATGCTAGCCGTGATGAACTGATTCAGATTGCTGATGACTATTGGGCAAATGGTATCCAAAGCATCGTTGCATTACGTGGTGATATTCCTGCTGGAGGCGGTGCACCTGAGATGTATGCATCGGACTTAGTTAAGCTGCTTAAGTCTCGTCATGATTTCGATATTTCGGTTGCTGCGTTCCCTGAAGTTCACCCTGAAGCGAAAAGTGCTCAATCTGACTTACTGAATCTAAAGCGTAAAGTTGATGCAGGTGCTAACCGTGCGATTACTCAGTTTTTCTTTGACGTTGAAAGCTACCTTCGCTTCCGTGATCGCTGTGTTGCCGCAGGTATCGATGTAGAAATCGTACCGGGCATTCTCCCTGTTTCAAACTTTAAGCAAGCATCGCGCTTTGCTGCGATGAATAACGTGAAAGTTCCGGGTTGGATGGCGCAGCAGTTTGAAGGCCTTGAAGATGACCCGACAACTCGTCAGCTAGTAGGTGCTAGCCAGGCGATAGATATGGTTCGTACATTAAGCCGCGAAGGAGTGAAAGACTTCCACTTCTACACACTAAACCGTGCAGAAATGACTTACGCGCTATGCCACACGTTAGGTGTACGCCCACAAGGCGCTGCTTTGTAATTTTTTGATTAGAACCAGTGCTGAATTAAAGCAATTTTAAAGATATAAAAAAGGCTTGAACTCTTAAGTTCAAGCCTTTTACTTTTCTAGCTTCTAGCTTCTAGCTTCTAGCTTCTAGCTTCTAGCTTATGCCATAGCACCAAGTTCTAGTAACACTTCTTCTGCCCAGACAATCCATGCTTCACGGATCAATAGGTTGCGACGTAGCGTTAAGCGCTCTAGGCGTGCTTGCTTGTCTAATGTAGCTGGTGTTGCGTAGTACGCCGATTCAATCTCTTTGTAATGTAAAACAAGTTTACGAGACTCTTCAACTAACTCAGATAGTTGAGCGCGGTACGCATCTGATGGTTGTACTGCGCAAGCAATCAGCTTAGCTGAAAACTCATCACGTACTGTTGGATGTGCTGTTGGCTGTTCAAACCATTCCCCAAGAGCGCCGCGGCCTGCATCGGTAATGGAATAAACTTTACGATCAGGTTTACCTTCTTGTGGCTCTAAGACACAAGTTACTTGCTCGTTT
This sequence comes from Vibrio makurazakiensis, assembly GCF_050337375.1. Taxonomy (NCBI): domain Bacteria; kingdom Pseudomonadati; phylum Pseudomonadota; class Gammaproteobacteria; order Vibrionales; family Vibrionaceae; genus Vibrio; species Vibrio makurazakiensis. The sequence goes on from NZ_JAKJSW010000022.1 coordinate 46,899, forward strand.
TGAGCCATTTTGTTTAGTTCACGGTAAACTTGTTGGTGGCTAGCTTTCCAGAAGTAACCGATACTTGCTGAAAATTCTTTTGTGATATCGTATCCAGTAGCATCGCGCGTACTTAAAACAGTTAGGATAACGTGTGGTAATGACATGTCTTCAATCCAAATGGTCAATAAACAGTAAACAATGCTTAAACATCAAGTGTGCTTCTAATGGCACGTTATGTTGGAACTCGTTTAAGCAGCACCAACAATTATGTTGGTTATGTCACCTTACAAAGCCGTTTATCACCTAGGTAGGTCGGTTTCCCGAACCCAAGCTGTGGAATATTTTATTATTAGCTCTCACAGCGGAGCAGTAGTATATCTAAATAATAAGCATAAAGTAGAATACATGGACAAAATATCCCAAAAACCTGACAAAATACTCAATAGTGGTGTTTTAGCAAAATAAAAGGCCGCAATCTGCGACCTTTTGTCTTTATAAACTACGTTATTTACTGGCTATCCAGTGTTTCGCATACCTGCTGCAATACCTGCAATCGTCACCATTAGTGCTTCTTCAAGCTCTGCTGGAGGTGTTTCACACTTACGAGTTCGGTATAGAAGCTCGGCTTGTAGCATGTTTAGTGGCTCAACGTAAATGTTACGTAGGCGAATGGATTCTAAGCCCCAAGGGTCGCTTTGCATTAAGTTTTCGTTGTTTTCTACATTAAGCACTGCCTTGATGTCTTTCTGCAGTTGCTCGCGCAGTAGCTCACCCAAAGGCAATAGCTCTTCGTCAACCAAGCGCTGGTCGTAGTACTTAGCAATTTCCATGTTGCACTTCGAGTACACCATTTCCAACATACCCAGACGAGTAGAGAAGAACGGCCATTCACGACACATTTCTTCAAGTAGAGCCTGGTGACCTTGGTCTACTGAGTACTGAATAGCTTCACCAGCTCCTAACCATGCAGGAAGTACCAGACGGTTTTGGCTCCAAGAGAAAATCCATGGGATTGCGCGTAGGCTTTCTACACCACCATTTGGATTACGTTTCGCTGGGCGAGAGCCTAGAGGAAGTTTACCTAGCTCTAACTCTGGCGTTGCTTGACGGAAGTAAGGTACGAATTTTTCTTCACCACGAACAACGTTGCGGTATGCTTCACAAGAGACTTGTGACAGCACTTCCATTAGGTCGCGCCATTCTTGTTTTGGTTCCGGTGGTGGCAGTAAGTTTGCTTCTAAGATAGCACTTGCGTACATATTGAAGCTGTTCACTGCTACGTCTGGTAAGCCAAGCTTAAAGCGGATCATCTCGCCTTGCTCAGTTACACGTAAGCCGCCTTTCAAGCTCTTAGGTGGCTGAGAAAGTAGCGCAGCGTGTGCCGGAGCACCACCACGACCAACAGTACCGCCACGGCCGTGGAATAGCGTTAGTTCTACGCCTTCTTCTTCACAAGCTTTTACGAGCTTGTCCATCGCGTCATACTGTGCCCAACCTGCTGACATTACGCCCGCATCTTTTGCTGAATCAGAATAACCAATCATCACCATTTGGTGGTTTTGGATGAAACCGCGATATAGGTCGATGCCCATTAGTTGTTTCATTACTTCTTCTGAATTGTTCAAGTCGTCCAGAGTTTCGAACAGTGGACATACATCCATGCGGTAAGGACAACCAGACTCTTGCAGTAGTAAGTGAACAGCGAGTACGTCTGAAGCGGTTCGTGCCATTGAAATAACGTAAGCACCAAATGCTTCACGTGGCTGAGCAGCAATTATCTTACAGGTGTCTAAAACCTCTTTAACCTGTTCAGATGGCTCCCAGTCGCGCGGTAATAACGGGCGTTTAGAGCTCAGCTCATTGGTTAAGAAAGCAATCTTGTCTTGTTCGCTCCACTGGTCGTAATCGCCAATGCCTAGGTAACGGGTTAGTTCAGATAGAACATCTGAATGGCGCGTACTTTCCTGACGAACATCAAGGCGAACTAAGTGAACACCAAACGCTTTGATACGACGAAGAGTGTCTAACAGTGAGCCATCAGCGATAACGCCCATGCCGCACTCATGTAGAGATTGGTAACACGCGTACAGCGGACTCCAAAGCTGATCAATATTCTGTAGTGTGGTTTTCTTTGGAACATCAGCTTCGTGAATTTCTGCATCTAAAACTTCTAGCGTATCGCCAAGTAGGGTACGTAGGCTTTTTAGAATAGCTCGGTAAGCTTCGTGTTCTTCACCAGCGAGCTCGCGAACAGCATCGTTACACTTGGTCATCGACAGTTCAGTGATAAGCTCGTTGATATCGTTTAGGTATAAGTCTGCCGCTTTCCAGCGAGAAAGACGCAGAACTTCTTTAGTAATAGTGTGGGTAACGAATGGGTTACCATCGCGGTCGCCACCCATCCAAGATGAGAAGTGAACAGGGCGAGCATCAATCGGAAGCCCTTCACCTAGGTAGCCTTTTAAACGACCGTCCATTTCACGTAGGAAATCTGGTACCGCTTCCCACAAAGAGTTTTCAACAACCGCAAAGCCCCATTTAGCTTCGTCTAATGGTGTAGGGCGTTGTTGGCGAATAACGTCTGAGTGCCAACCTTGTGCGATCAATTGTTCTAGTCGACGTTCGGTCTTTACACGTTCTTTGTTTGAAAGGTCGCTCAATTCTAACTTTGATAGACACTCGTTAATTTTAACGAGCTTGTTAATCATAGTGCGACGGGTAATTTCTGTTGGGTGAGCGGTAAGAACAAGCTCAATGTTTAAATCACGTACGGCCTGAGCTGCATCTAATTTACTAACATCGTTTTGATTTAGTTTAGAAAACAGTGATTGAAGTGCGTCAGGTTCACAAACGTGCTCCTCACAATGGCGAGAGATTGTATGGTACTGTTCGGCCATGTTTGTAAGGTTTAAGAATTGGTTAAATGCGCGAGCTACAGGGGTTAGCTGCTCATTGGGTAGATTTTTGATTTCTTCAACTAGGCTGTCACGATCAGCTTGGTTGCCAGCGCGTGCGGATTTGGAAAGTTTACGGATAGTCTCCACTTTCTCTAAGATCACGTCACCATGTGCGTCTTGGATAGTGTTGCCGAGCAAGCGTCCCAGCATACTTACGTTACTCTTGAGAGCGGCGTATTTCTCGTTCATTATCGTCCTGCCTCGTAAAAAAATTACATCCATTGTTCCTTGCTAAGATAACAATCTAGCGAAAAATGCTGTCTGTAGTCAAATAAAGCATTCTAAGTTTGTATTTATTAGCTTTTGGTATGATGTAAGGCAAGAAATTACGTTACTCAGTGAATGGGCTGAAATTTTATTACAACTTGATAAGAGAGAATAAAAAACAGCATAAGAGCAAAGTGAAGAAGTTTACTCTTATGCAATTCATAGATTGTAAGTAATAACTAGAAACAATATTTACGGATCGACTTAGCTAGAATATCAATTGTAGGGTCGATGAAATCAAAGCTTAGAAACTCATCGGGTTGATGGGCTTGATCGATAGAACCCGGGCCTAGAACGAGAGTCGGGCACAGTTGCTGTAAAAACGGGGCTTCAGTGCAGTAGTTGACGGTTTGAGATTCAACTTCACAAACTGACTCCATACTACCAATAAATGGGTGGTCGTGCTGACATTCGTAACCCGGAATCGGCTCATGTAGTGGTGTTATCTCGATTCTGCCTGGCCACTTGGCTTCGACTTCTTTAAGAGCTCCTCTTAACATGTTGTCTAGCCCATCCAAACTTATGCCAGGAAGAGGGCGCACGTCATAGTGCAGTTCGCAACAGCCACAAATTCGGTTGGCGCTGTCACCACCGTGAATATGACCAAGGTTAAGCGTCGGGCTTGGGATAGCAAACCCTGGGTGATGGTACTCTTTAATCAGTTTGTCTCGTAACTGCATTAATGCAAACAGTACTTCATGCATGATTTCTATCGCATTCACACCGAGTGCAGGATCTGAAGAATGTCCTGATTTACCTGTAACTCTAACAGCATTAGCGACGTGACCTTTATGCCCACGAATTGGCACTAAGCTTGTTGGTTCACCAATAATGCAATAGTCAGGCTTGAATGGGGCGTTTTCAGTGAAATGACGAGCGCCAAGCATCGTCGTTTCTTCATCACAGGTTGCCAATACATACACTGGCTTAGTCTGCTTGCTCCAATCTATCTTCTTTACGGCTTCGTAAATAAACGCAAAAAAGCCTTTCATATCGGCGGTGCCTAAACCATAAAAGCGATTGTTCGATTCTGTAAGAGCATGAGGATCGAAATTCCAACGCCCTTCGTCAAACGGAACAGTATCGCTGTGGCCAGCTAGCAGTAAACCACCTTCACCTTCGCCTTTCTTAGCAATCATGTTGTGTTTACCAGGTTCAACTTCAACAACTTCAACACTAAAGCCGAGATCTTTGAACCAAGTTGCCATCTTTTCGATGACTTTTTCATTACCGTGATCCCAACTAGGATCGGTTGAACTTATGGAGTCGGTGGAAATTAGGCCCTTATAGACCTCAAGAAAACTTGGTAATTGCATAATATCTTCACTTCTACTATTGACAGAAAAACCGCAAGGCTGTAAAACACATATTAAATCATATTTAATGAATAAAAAATCAAATAAAGCTAAAAATTAAGTATGAATAGTCAAAGTTAAATACGAATAACCTCAAGAAATTGGATGTGTTGAGATGTTGAAAACCACGATCATTGGCGCAAGCGGCTACACGGGAGCAGAACTGGCTCTCATGATAAATAAACACCCTGAACTCACGCTATCAGGTTTGTATGTATCCGCCAATAGTGTTGATGCGGGAAAACCAATTGCAGCGTTGCACGGTAAATTAGCTGGTCTGATTGATATGCCAGTTCAACCTTTGGTTAATCCGGAACAAGTCGCACAAGACTCTGATGTGGTTTTTTTAGCAACAGCTCATGAAGTTAGTCATGACTTAGCTCCGATTTTCCTTGAGAACGATTGTCAGGTTTTCGACCTATCCGGTGCTTTTAGAGTAAAGGGTGAAAACTTTTACCAAGAATTTTATGGTTTTGAACACCAACACGAACAATGGCTAGATAAAGCGGCATATGGCTTAGCTGAGTGGAACGAACAAGAAATAAAACAAGCTCAGTTAATTGCAGTGGCAGGTTGTTACCCAACAGCTTCTCAGCTTGCAATTAAACCGCTGGTGGAAGGCAACTTATTAGATGAAAACCAATGGCCTGTGATTAATGCGACAAGCGGTGTAACAGGTGCAGGGCGCAAAGCGAGTATGGTGAATAGCTTTTGTGAAGTGAGCTTGCAACCTTACGGTGTATTTAATCATCGTCATCAACCTGAAATTGCAGCGCACTTAGGTTGCGATGTGATTTTTACACCGCATCTGGGCAATTTCAAACGAGGTATCTTAGCGACAATCACGATGAAGTTGGCTGACGGCGTAACAGAGCAACAAATCGAGCAAGCCTTTACTCAAGCTTACCAAGGTAAACCTGCAGTACGTTTGCTAACAGATAAGCTGCCAAGAATTCAAGATGTTGAAAACACTCCATTTTGCGACCTAGGGTGGAAGGTTCAAGGCCAACACATCATCGTAGTATCTGCGATTGATAATTTATTGAAAGGTGCATCCAGCCAAGCGATGCAGTGTTTAAATTTACGGTATGGCTTTCAGTCATTAACTGCGCTAGTGTAAGGAAATCTAAATATGAGCCTTAATAATCAACCATTAATCATAAAGTTAGGTGGCGCTGCGCTATCTTGTGGTGAAACACTTAGCAAGTTATTCGGTGCTATCTCTGCTTACCAAACACAGGCACAGCGACCAATCGTGATTGTTCACGGTGGTGGCTATCTTGTCGATGACTTGATGAACAAGCTGAACCTTGAAACGGTTAAGAAAGAAGGGCTACGTGTTACCCCTTACGACCAGATTCCTCTGATCGCTGGTGCACTAGCGGGCACAGCTAACAAATTACTGCAAGGTCAGGCGATTAAAGACGGTATTAATGCCGTTGGTTTGAGCCTAGCAGACGGTGGCTTATGTAAAGTCAGTGAGCTAAACCCAGAGTTGGGTGCGGTAGGTAAAGCTGAGCCGGGTGACTCAACCGTTCTGCAAGCCATCCTTAACGCTGGTGCACTGCCAATCATTAGTTCGATTGGTCTGACTGAGCAAGGTCAGCTGATGAATGTTAATGCTGATCAAGCCGCTGTTGCTGTAGCAGGAGCGCTTGATGCTGAGTTGGTACTGCTTTCTGATGTAAGTGGTGTGTTGGATGGTAAAGGTCACTTGATTCCAAGTCTCAACCAACAACAAGCCGATGACCTAATTGCAGGCAAAGTGATTACCGACGGCATGATCGTTAAAGTTCAAGCAGCATTAGAAGCAGCTAACGACCTAGGACGACCAATTGAAGTCGCAACTTGGCGATACCCAGAAAAGCTAACACAACTGTTTTCAGGTAAGAGCATAGGAACACAGTTTTTACCTCAGTAGGTCTCACAACGAGTCACTACTTAAAGAATTTAGACAAATAAATTGAACACACTATTTTTAGCAAGTAACGATTAAAGTCATTTCCAACGCTGACCGCCATGTGCAGTATGGAAACTAGGAGAAAGAAAATGAGCAAAGTTAACGTAAAGAAAGTTGTAGTAGCCTACTCTGGCGGTCTAGACACATCAGTGATTATTCCATGGTTGAAAGAAAACTATGACTGTGAAGTAGTCGCGTTTGTTGCGGATGTTGGCCAAGGTGATGAAGAGCTTATCGGCATCGAAGAGAAAGCAAAAGCATCTGGTGCTTCTGAGTGTTACATCGCTGACCTGAAAGAAGAAATGGTTGCAGATTACATTTACCCAACGCTAAAAACGGGTGCTTACTATGAAGGTAAATACTTACTAGGCACTTCAATGGCTCGTCCAATTATTGCTAAAGCACAAGTTGAAGTTGCACGTAAAGTTGGAGCTGACGCACTGTGTCACGGTTGTACTGGTAAAGGTAACGACCAAGTGCGTTTTGAAGGTGCATTTGCAGCACTAGCACCAGACCTACACGTAATTGCACCATGGCGTGAGTGGGATCTAGTAAGCCGTGAAGAGTGTCTAGATTACCTAGCAGAGCGCAACATTCCTTGTACTGCATCTCTTACAAAGATTTATTCTCGTGACGCTAATGCATGGCATATCTCAACAGAAGGTGGTGTTCTTGAAGATACATGGAATGCACCTAACGATGATTGCTGGGCTTGGACTGTAGACCCAGAGCAAGCACCAAATGAATCTGAGACTGTTACGTTGAAAGTTGAAAAAGGTGAAGTGGTAGCTGTTGATGGTGAAACAATGACGCCATACAACGCACTGGTTTACTTGAATGAAAAAGGTGCTAAACACGGTGTTGGTCGTATCGATATCGTTGAAAACCGTCTAGTAGGTATGAAATCACGAGGTTGTTACGAAACTCCGGGTGGCACTATCATGATGGAAGCACTGCGTGCAGTAGAGCAGCTGGTACTTGATAAAGCAGCATTTGAATTCCGTGAAGAGCTAGGCGTGAAGGCTTCACACCTTGTATACGATGGCCGTTGGTTCACTCCACTATGTAACTCAATTCTTGCAGCGACCGAAGAACTTGCTCAAGATGTAAACGGTGAAGTAGTGATTAAACTTTACAAAGGTCATGCAACTGTTACTCAAAAACGTTCTGACAACAGCTTGTACTCAGAAGAGTTTGCAACGTTCGGTGAAGATGAAGTGTACGACCAAAGCCATGCAGAAGGCTTCATCCGTCTTTACTCTCTATCAAGCCGTATCCGTGCATTGAACAGCCAAAAGTAATCGCTTACATATCGACTACTTACAGAGCCACTAACCAGTGGCTCTGAGACTAACGAAGCCCGTTTGAATACTTTTACAGTATCAAATGGGCTTCGTTTTTTTATGTCTGCAGTCTTCATTTCGCATCCTAGACTGTATAATGAGTTTAAATGATATTATTTTGAATAAATATGTAAAAATAATGAATTAATTCTTTCTTTTTCTCAAAAATTACCGTAAGTTTGAACCATCAGAAAAATACTGAATTCATAATCAGAATTAAGCATTGCACTAGACAGTTAGCACTGAGCATTTAGGAGAGACACAATGGCATTATGGGGCGGAAGATTTACCCAAGCAGCAGACACCCGGTTTAAAGACTTTAACGATTCACTTCGTTTTGACTACCGATTGGCTGAGCAAGACATTGTTGGCTCAATTGCCTGGTCTAAAGCTCTGCACTCCGTTAACGTTCTGACAGAAGAAGAGCAGCAGAAGCTTGAACTAGCACTGAATGAACTGAAGCTAGAAGTAATGGAAGACCCTGAGCAGATCCTTCGTTCGGATGCTGAAGATATTCATAGTTGGGTTGAGCAACAGCTTATCGGTAAAGTCGGCGATCTAGGCAAAAAGCTTCACACTGGCCGTTCTCGTAATGACCAAGTGGCGACAGACCTGAAACTATGGTGTCGTCAGCAAGGTAATCAATTACTGCTTGCACTTGATCGTCTTCAAAGTCAGATGGTTAATGTTGCTTCTCAACACCAAGAAACCGTGCTTCCAGGTTACACGCACTTACAACGTGCTCAACCTGTGACATTTGCACACTGGTGTCTAGCGTATGTAGAAATGCTAGAACGTGATTACTCTCGTCTAAGTGATGCTATTAAACGTTTAGATACGTGTCCATTAGGTTCTGGCGCTCTAGCGGGTACTGCTTATCCGATGGATCGTGAAGAGCTAGCTCACAACCTTGGTTTCCGTCGTGCGACGCGTAACTCTTTAGATTCAGTATCAGACCGTGACCACGTTATGGAGCTAATGTCGATTGCTTCTATTTCAATGTTGCACCTTTCGCGTCTAGCGGAAGATATGATTTTTTACAACTCAGGTGAATCGAATTTCATCGAGTTAGCTGACACTGTGACTTCAGGTTCATCTCTGATGCCACAAAAGAAAAACCCAGATGCGCTAGAACTGATTCGTGGCAAAACCGGCCGTGTTTATGGTTCATTAGCTGCAATGATGATGACGGTAAAAGCGCTGCCTTTGGCTTACAACAAAGATATGCAAGAAGATAAAGAAGGTCTGTTTGACGCTTTAGACACTTGGAACGATTGTATGGAAATGGCGGCATTGTGTTTTGACGGCATTAAAGTGAACGGTGAACGTACACTGGAAGCGGCGAAACAGGGTTATGCAAACTCTACAGAACTCGCTGATTACCTAGTAGCGAAGGGAATTCCTTTCCGTGAAGCTCACCATATTGTTGGTGTAACGGTAGTCGCTGCAATTTCGAAAGGTTGTGCACTAGAAGAATTAACCATCGCAGAGATGAAAGAATTCTCTGAAGTGATTGAAGACGATGTTTATGACATCTTAACTATTGAATCTTGTTTAGAAAAACGTAGCGCACTGGGCGGTGTGTCTCCTAAACAGGTAGCTTACGCTGTTGACCAAGCAGAGAAACGTTTATCACAGCGTGATACGTCTATCGTTAAGGTTCGTCCTGCTCGTCTGACGGATATCGAAGCGTTGGAAGGCATGGTGGCTTACTGGGCTAACATGGGTGAAAACCTGCCTCGTTCTCGTAATGAGTTGGTACGTGATATTGGTTCGTTTGCGGTTGCCGAACATCATGGTGAGGTAACGGGTTGTGCATCACTTTACGTGTATGACTCTGGCTTAGCTGAAATTCGCTCACTGGGTGTAGAAGCTGGTTGGCAGGGGCAAGGTCAGGGCACGGCGATTGTTCAGCATTTAGTTGATAAAGCTCGTCAGATGGCGATTAAGAAAGTCTTCGTACTGACTCGTACTCCAGAGTTCTTTATGAAGCATGATTTCTTACCAACGTCGAAATCACTGTTGCCAGAGAAAGTTCTAAAAGATTGTGACCAGTGTCCTCGTCAGCATGCTTGTGATGAAGTTGCTCTAGAAGTGAACCTTGTTGAACAAGTGATTGCGAAAGTAAATGTGGCGTAACGAGCTGATTTAAAATCTGAAATGCTAGGTTCCAAAAAATATTAAAAAAGATCGATCTTTTTTGGAACTAATAAGAAAGAGCTAGGTCTATTAGAGTACCACTGCTTTTTCTTAGAATTATATCTAGGAGAGCCCCAAAACCGATTGGTTTTGGGGCTTTTTTCTATCTGCGATTTGAGCGTCGTTTGGGCTTTGATAGCGGAATGAAGATGAATTTCATTAATAGGTGGAGAACAAGCAGGCCATTGAAGGCAAGATTGGCCATGACCAGGGCAATTGAATTAATACTTTTCGGTGACTCTTTGAGTAAGCCCCACCAAAGAGCCCAGCCGATCACCGACAATATCGCTAGCTGAATCATACAGCGATGGCAGCGCCCGAGCTTTTGGCTAATTTTGTTCTCTTTATTGCAATGAATGCATGTCATCTTTGGCTCAATTCGCGTTATCCTTATCTATCCAATTATAACATGTCGAATGCCTATTCTGGCATTAGAAGAAATGAAGAGAACCAGCATGATTGTTCGTCAAGAAACTAAACAACGTATGAGCCGTATCGTTAAGCATAACGGTACTATTTACCTATGTGGCCAAGTTTGTGCCGATGCAACGAAAGGCATTCAAGAGCAAACGCAAACAATGTTGGATAAAGTGGAAGCATTGCTTGAGCAAGCCGGTAGCGACAAAGAACACATGCTGTCAGCCACCATCTACCTTAAAGATATGAAAGATTTCCAAGAAATGAACGCTGTGTGGGATGCATGGGTACCAGAAGGTCACGCTCCAGCTCGTGCATGTGTGACTGGTGATATGGCTCGTGAAGCTCTACTTGTTGAGATCTCTGTGATTGCAGCTGAGAAGTGATTTTTGAGTTTTAGCGATAAGTAACGGCTTTAAGAGATTCCAGATATCTCGTCCCTCGATTCTGGAATGACGCGTTTAGCCAAAAATAAAAAGGAAAGCCAATGGCTTTCCTTTTTAGTATCTAAATTTTGTTACTTCTCTTTATGACCTGAGATTAACAACCTGGACCACAATCTAGACAGTGTTTCACCATCTCTGGACCTAGGTGCAGTTTCGCATTCAGGTCACGTAGTGCAGTTCGTACACCTTCTTCGATTACTGGGTGATAGAACGGCATATCTAGCATTTCAGAAACCGTCATCTTGTTTTGGTGTGCCCATGCTAACAAGTGCGCCAAGTGTTCTGCGTTTGGTCCCATCATTTCAGCACCAAGGAAGCGACCTGTACCTTGCTCGCCGTAAACGTGCAGAATGCCTTTGTTGCGTAGCATCACTCGTGAGCGGCCTTGGTTCTCGAAAGACACTTCACCCGTTGCGAAACAACCACATGTACCTAAGCGGGTAGTGATCTCTTTGTAAGTTTCACCAACCATCGCAATTTGCGGGTCAGAGAAAACCGCTGAGATTTTAGAGCGGCGTAGGCCTGCACGGATCTCAGGGAAGCGACCTGCGTTGTCACCAGCAATACGTGCTTGGTCTGCTGCTTCATGCAATAGCGGCAGTTGGTTACTTGCGTCACCAGCAATAAATACTGATGGTAGTGACGTTTGTAGCGTGTAGTGGTCTGCAACTGGAACACCACGCTCATCTAGTTGTAGAGAGGTATTTTCTAGACCAAGTTTATCCGTATTTGGGCGGCGACCTGTTGCTGCTAATACATACTCAACGATGTTAGTTTCAAGTTCACCTTGCTTGTTGATGAACTGAATTTCAACACGAGCCTCACCTGACTCTGTAGTAATACGCTTCATGCTTTCGATTTTTACGTCGGCATCTAGATAGAACTCTTCATTGAAAGCTTTATCAGCATAAGCCATGATCTCTGGGTCTGTTACTGGACCAACTTGACCACCTAAACCGAACAGTTTTGTTTTTACGCCTAAGCGGTGTAATGACTGCCCTAGCTCCAGGCCGATAACACCAGGGCCAAATACGGCAACCGACTCTGGTAAATCATCCCAGCTGAATACGTCATCGTTAATGATTAAGCGGTCACCAAGTTCGTTCCAAACTTCTGGATAAGCAGGGCGAGAACCTGTAGCAATAACAATGCGCTTTGCCGTGATAACAGTATGGTCATCTACCTGTAGGGTATTGTCGTCTAAGAATTTTGCATAACCAGAGATTTTGTCTTGTTCTGAAATTTCATCCACACCTTCTAAAACAAAACCAACAAAACGGTCACGTTCAAACTTAACTCGTTCCATTACTTCACGACCGTTAATTACAGTCCCACCTTGTGGGTGAATACCGAATGCGGGTGCTTTTTCGATTTGGTGTACGCTTTCTGCTGCAGCGATCAACAACTTAGAAGGCATACAACCGACACGAGCACAGGTAGTGCCGTATGGGCCACCTTCTATCATCACGACACTGTCAGTGTGTGCTTTTGCAGCGCGGTATGAACCTAAACCTGCCGTACCGCCCCCGATAACTGCTACATCTACATTGACTTGTTTCATAATAATATTCTCGTAATGGCTAAATTTAATGTGAACGAATCCCTCCGACTCTTTTGATTATTTAAATGAGTCAGGATAGTCGGGCCGTTTTGTGGTTTTCTATTATTAGGTTTAGTTTGATGTTCGCTAGAAATGAACTTACAAACTTAATTAGTTGATTTTTTATTTAGCTAACCCACAGAGCGGTGGGTTAGCTGATATTGCTATAGAGAGTTATGCGTAGCTAGTTGTTAACTAAGCAACTCACCACTTAAGCTAGGAAAGCTTCTAGTTCTTCGCTACCACCGATGTGCTTACCACCGATGAAAACTTGAGGAACTGTCGTACGACCAGAGATAGCACGTAAGCTTACTGTTGTTGCATCTTTACCTAGTACCACTTCTTCGTAGTTTAGGCCTTTGTCGATTAGGTTCTGTTTCGCTTTCATACAGAAAGGGCAGCCAGGCTTAGTAAATACTGTGATTGACTCTTGCTCTTTATGCTCAGGAGCAATGTAGTTAAGCATAGTATCAGCATCAGAAACCTTGAACGGGTCGCCTGCTACATCTTCTTCGATGAACATTTTCTCTACCACGCCGTTTTTAACCAGCATGCTGTAGCGCCATGAACGTTTGCCAAAACCAATGTCGTTTTTCTCAACTAGCATGCCCATGCCGTCTGTGAAGTCGCCGTTACCATCTGGAATGAATGTGATGTTTTCAGCTTCTTGGTCCGCTTTCCAAGCGTTCATTACGAACGTATCGTTTACAGAAACACACAAGATGTCATCAACGCCGTTTTCTTTGAATACTGAGTACAGCTCGTTGTAACGTGGTAGGTGGCTTGAAGAACATGTTGGAGTAAACGCACCTGGTAGGCTGAATACGATAACTGTCTTGTCTTTGAATAGCTCATCTGTTGTTACATTAACCCATGCGTCACCTTGGCGAGTTGGGAAAGTAACTTGAGGGATTGATTGACCTTCTTTAGATGCGAACATAATGGTTTCCTTTAATATAATTTTAAATTTGGTTCTTTTAGAGCTTACTGCTTTTCGCTGCTCTGTTTCGTTTCGTTGAGCCCATTATTAGATAATTCCTTTGATAGATCTAATCGTTTGATGTTATGGTTTTGATAGGTAAATTCTATCAAAGAGGCGTTGTCGTAAAATGTCTCTACGAAAATATAGAGAAGAGATTGCTCATGAACATTCGTGATTTTGAATATTTGGTGGCTTTGGCGGAGCACAAACATTTTAGAAAAGCGGCGGAAGCATGCTTTGTCAGTCAACCCACGTTAAGTGGCCAGATCCGTAAACTGGAAGATGAAGTGGGATTGCAGTTAACTGAGCGCAGCCCGCGTAAAGTGATTTTCACAGAATCAGGATTGCAGTTAGTTGAGCAGGCAAAACGCATATTGGCAGAAGTGAAGACTTTTAAAGAGATGGCAAGTGGTCATGGCTCTTCAATGACGGGGCCAATGCATATTGGTTTTATCCCGACTGTCGGCCCGTACATTCTTCCTAGAATCATTCCTCACCTTAAAGAGAGCTTTCCTGACTTAGAGCTCTACCTACATGAAGCTCAAACACACCAACTGGTGAGCCAGCTTGAAGATGGCAAACTTGACTGCCTAGTGTTAGCTGCAGTTGATGAGACTTCTTCGTTTAAAGAGATTGACGTATACGATGAGCCGTTAAGTGTAGCAGTGCCTTGTGATCATGAATGGGCAGAGCAAGACACCATTGATATGTTGCAGCTAAATGGACAGACGGTATTAGCGCTTGGTGATGGCCACTGTTTACGAGATCAAGCATTAGGTTTTTGTTTCGCTGCCGGAGCTAAAGATGATGAACGCTTTAAAGCGACCAGCTTAGAAACCCTGCGTAATATGGTTGCAGCAGGGGCTGGGATCACTCTGTTACCAGAACTTTCGTTGCCGGTAGAAAAGAAGAAAGATGGCGTTTGTTATTTGCCTGCCGTTAACCCAACGCCTTCACGCCGCATTGTGGTGGCTTACCGACCTGGCTCCCCACTTAAAGCGCGCTTTGAGCAGTTAGCTGACGCAATTAAGCAGCAACTTGAATCATGTAAGTAGCTAAGTGTGAGTGTGTGGTGATTGGCTTGATGTTATAGCCATAAAAAAGGTTGATGCCGTTAAAGCATCAACCTTTTTAAATTTAAGATCATGAAAGCGCTATCTGTTTAGAACAGCTCTTCACTTTCTCCGGAATTAGATGTCGAGTAAATATCGTCATTCAGTGTTTCAGTAACAAACTGAGTTGGCTCCGTGCCTTTCAAGAAGTACTCAAACATTGATGAGCCATCAAACTTATTGGTCAATAAGCCAGTTTCACGGTCGATACGTACACGAACAATGTCTTCCGGAAGCTGTTTACGTTGAGCGGGTACATCAGCTAACGCAAGTCCCATAAAATCGACCCAAGCAGGTTCTGCTGTTTTCGCTCCAGCTTCAGCTCCTGAGATCTGATTTTTTCCTAAGTTCTTGTTCGCTTTAGTACGACCTAGTGTACGAGTATGATCATCGAAACCAACCCAAACCGTCGCCACTACACCAGGGCCATAACCACTGTACCAAGTATCTTTTGAGTCATTGGTTGTTCCGGTTTTTCCGCCGATATCACGACGTTTAAGTGGTTGTGCTCGCCAGCCTGTACCATTCCAACCAGTGCCTTCTCTCCAGTTACCACCACCCCAAATGTTACTGTACATCATCTCACGTACAAGGAAGGCGGTTTGCTCAGTAATGACTTGTGGTGCGTATTCGGTATCAACGTCTTGCTCTGCAAATTCACCAACCAGCTCATTAGTCACACTGTTATCGGCAGAATTTGTTTGGCAGTCTCTCTGGCAAATCTCTTTTGGAGATGCTTCATATTCAAGCTCACCAAAAGGCGTTTCAATGTGGTCGATGTAAAAAGGTTCTACATAGTAACCACCATTGGCAAACACTGAGTAACCTTGTGCCACTTTCATCGGCGTTAAACTACCAGCACCAAGTGCAATTGTTTCTGAACGAGGAACTTCATCAATATCGAACCCGAAACGAGTCAGATATTGACGGGTATCATCTAAACCAACCTCACGCAGCACACGCACAGCCATTACGTTTTTCGATTGAGCTAAGCCAATACGTAAACGAGTAGGGCCGACGTAAGTCGGTGGTGAGTTCTTTGGTCTCCACGCGGTGCCTTGGCTTTTATCCCATTGGTTGATAGGTGCATCGTTAATCAGGGAAGCAAGAGTTAAACCTTTATCAATTGCCGCAGAGTAGATGAAGGGCTTAATACCAGAACCTACTTGGCGAATAGATTGAGTCGCACGGTTAAATTTGTTGTGGACGAAGTTAAAGCCGCCAACAAGAGATAATATAGAACCGTTTTCAGGGTTCATTGCAACAAATGCAGTGTTCGCATTTGGTACTTGGCTAAGTCGCCATACTAGTGACTCTTGTGTCTCTTCTTCAGTGGCTTTCTGTTCACTTTCAACTTGTACACTACGAACCCAAACCTGTTCACCTGCCGCGAGAATATCTTTGGCACGTTGAGGTTCAGGTCCTTGGCGTTCATCGGTTAGGAACTTGCGAGCCCAATTCATGCCAGCCCAATCAATCGTGACAAAGCCTTGGTTCTTAACCCAAACGGTAGCCGATTTAGCTTCAACCTTAGTCACAACCGCAGGAATTAACTGGCCATAGGTTGGTTGTGATTTCAGGTGCTTGACGATTTCGTCTTGAGCCCAACTTGTTGACTCTGCCTGCCAAAGTATTTTTTCTGAACCACGGTAACCGTGGCGTTCATCGTAAGACAGTAGGTTATTGATTGCGGCTGTATTCGCAGCCTCTTGAAGCTTTGAATCAACCGTAGTGTAAACTTTCATACCCGATGTATACGCATCTTCGCCGTATTCTTTTACCATCCAAGCTCGTGCAATTTCTGCAACGTACGGAGCGCTTAGTTCTATTTCTGCACCATGGTACTTAGACACTAGCTCTTCAGCGCGTGCTTCGTCGTATTCAGCTTGCGTAATGTACTTTTCATCAAGCATACGCATTAGCACAACATTACGACGATGAGTGGCTCTTGTTACCGAGTAAATCGGATTCATCGTTGATGGTGCTTTTGGCATGCCCGCCAGTGTTGCCTGCTCACTTAGCGTTAGATCTTGTAGCTCTTTGCCAAAATAAACTCGCGCTGCTGCACCGAAACCATAAGAACGGTGGCCTAAGAAAATCTTGTTTACATATAGCTCCATAATTTCTTCTTTACTAAGAAGCTGCTCGATATGAATAGCAATAAAGATCTCTTTGATTTTTCGCATGATCTTCTTTTCATTCGATAAGAAGAAGTTTCTAGCAAGCTGCTGAGTAATTGTACTCGCACCTTGTTTTGCTGAACCAGACATTGCGACAACCAAAGCGGCACGGGTGATACCGATAGGATCTATGCCTGGGTGATCGTAGAAACGACTGTCTTCTGTCGCAATCAGAGCTTCAATTAAATGCTGTGGAATATCTTCATATTTCACAGGGTTACGACGTTTTTCACCAAATTGAGAAATCAGTTTTCCGTCTTTACTGAATACCTGCATTGGTGTTTGGAGCTCGACATCGCGAAGAGTCGCAACATCGGGTAGCTCTGGTTTTACATAATAATAAAACCCAAAAATTGTACTGACTCCAAGAATCATGCAAATCAATGAGAATATGAACAATCGCTTTATGAACTTCACCGGATAATCCCTGATTAGTTAAGGCTGTTAGGCTGTAAACCCTTGTACTCTAGGCTAAAAAATCAGCTTTCGTTTATTAACGCTTATTTAACCAATAATCACAACCTTTTAAAACAAAGCGCAATAGAAACGAGGCATTTCAGGAGCTAGGTTACATGGGGTCATCATTAGTTACGGGTATAGATATAGGCAGCCACAGTATCAAAGCCGTGGTGCTCAAGCCAATTGGCGAGATGTATGCGCTCGTAGGCTACAAAGAGTTAGCCATTCCAGCCGACATTTTCACTGATAACCATACCTTGGAGTATCAGAAAATTGTAAAGAAACTCAAAGAACTTAGAAAGGGTCTACCGATGTTTAGCCGAAAAGTGGCTATTTCAGTCCCAGATAACGCGGTTATTAGCAAGGTATTGCAGATAGACAGTGATCTAGAGTCCCGAGAAAAAGAGTTCGCCATTCATCAAACCTTTGCCTTGCAATCGCCTTTTCCTATCGAAGACCTGAGTTTAGATTTTGTTGAAATGGAAGAAAAACGTTTCGGTAAGAGTGCAACCACGAGCTATCAAGTGTACGCCACGCGTAAAGATGTCGTTGAAAGTCGCTCCGAAGCTCTGATTAAAGCGGGTTTTAAACCGGTAGTCGTCGATATTCAGGCTCATGGTTTACTCAATGTTTGGCAAATGGCCTCGCGTTCTAACCCTGATAAGCGGCACTGGCTATTAGTGGATGTTGGTATCAATCAAACATCATTGGGGACAATTCCTCACAACCGAGCGCCTTTCTACAAAGATATTGCTTACGGCATTAACAATATTAATGGCGATGAGAGCCTAGAGCCTATGTCAAACCTACTGGGCTCGGAGCAAGAAACCCAAAGGTTTAACTATGAGTTAATAGAACGTCTCAAGCGTCAGCTTCAATTATATCTTTCGATTAATTCAGCAGAGCCTATTGCTGGTGTGTGGATGATGGGAGCTGGAGCAAGCACACCTATGCTTGCTGAGGAAATTGAAAGGCAGTTAAAAATCCCATGTGAATTGCTAAACCCTCTTACTTTATTTGAAAGCAAGATCAGTAAAAAGCGTAGTCACACTGTTGATTGGCAAAGCTTTGGTATTGCGGCTGGCCTTGCGATCAGTGGCTTGCAGTGGGAGGCGTCATCTCATGTTGCATCAAATTAATTTATTGCCATGGCGAGATGAAATTCGCGCTCAGCACAAACGTCGCTTTCTTAGTTTATTGATCCTTGGAGTACTCATCGCCGTGGGCGCGCAGTGGAGTGTGGGGTTTTATTTCAAACAGCAGCATGGTGAACAGAGCGCCCGATTAAGTTACCTGGAGCAGTACATAGTGCAGCTCGATCAACAGATTAATTCTCTAGAAATGGCTAAGAAAGAACACCAAGCGATATTAACGCGCTTAGCTGTGGTTGAAGATCTGCAAAATGGTAGAAATAAAACCACAGATTTTATGAACCTGATGCCGAGCATGATCCCTGAGGGGGTCTACGTAGATAAAATTAAAATGAACGGTCTGGAATTAGAGGTTTCAGGTATCAGTGACAGCACTGCAAGGCTTGCGACAATGCTCGATAATTTGGAGCGCTCAGATTTGCTTATGGATGTTGAAATGCACTCAATTATCCATAACCGTAAGCGTTTTAATAAAGAATTTCAAACGTTCAAAGTCTCATTCAAAGTCAAACCACTATCCCTTAGTTTTAATTCCAAGAATAGCCTGACCGCCATTTACCTTAATGAACAAGGGGGAAGCCATGGCTAGTCTTCAAGATCTCGATATTGATGAAATTACTGAATGGCCGTTACTTCCACAGCTGTTGGTGGTTTTTCTATTGATGTTGGTTATTCAGGGCTTTGGTGCCTGGTTTTATCTAATGCCTCAACAAGAAGAATTAGACCGTCTTAAGCAGCAAGAGCAAACCTTAAAAAGTACCTTACGAATCAAAGCCAACAAGGTTGCAGCTTTACCAAAGCTGAAAAGCCAACTTAATGAACTTACTAGCCGTTATGACTACTTGTTACAACAGCTTCCCGTTCAGAAAGAACTCGCAAGCATGTTAGCTGCCGTGAATGAACTTGGGCTAGATAACCAACTTACGTTCACTCGAATTGATTGGGGTGAAAAACAGAATAAAGAGTTCCTATATCGTTTGCCTCTCAATATTGAACTGACTGGGGACTTTCATGATATCGGAGACTTCTCTGCTGCGATTGCCAAACTGCCCCGAATTATCAGTTTTGATGATGTGTATTGGCAGCGAGTAAGCCAAGAGAGCAGTACGTTGCACTTTAGAGTTCGAGCTTATACCTATCAATTCAAGCCGGAGGTGCAAGATGAAGCTAAGTAACTCCATGGTGACGATTTTCAGTTTGTTAGTGCTAGTTGGCTGCAAAGCGAATACCGATTCTCTCCCTGACTTCGTTTCGGCAGTGGAAGAAAAAGCACGTAAAGATGTAGCGCAATTAGCTCCGTCTATTGAATTTGTTGCGGCTCAGTATCAGCAACGTCAGCAGCGAGGTCCTTTTGTTTTACCTAAAGAAGCGATAGTGAAGGACCAACCGATAGTGAAAAAAGATTGCTGGCAACCAAGCTCGCGTAGAAAAAATGGAAAACTTGAAAAGTATCCATTGAGCAAACTTCGGCTAAAAGGTGTTATGGGGAGTGGCGGAGCAATTGCGGGCTTAGTTCAGACGCCACTAGGCAGTGTGGTGAAAGTTAAAAGCGGTCAGTTTATTGGACTGAATAACGGCAAGGTAACCAAAGTGACGAACCAATATGTATTGATAAACGAAACCTTACCAGATGGCTTAGGTTGTTGGCATAAACGGAATGTAAAGCTCGCTCTGAAGTAACCAGTTAGTCCATGAGTGGATTGAGATGTAATTATGATTAAAGGAATAACAGTACCCATGAATAAGGTTTTTCAGAGCGTTGCGCTCATCTTCACCTTACTTTTCTCTGCACTAATTTATGCAGAAACAGAATCTAATAACGAACTTAAAAGTATCGATTTTAGATTAGATAAAGACAAAAATGCAGTGATCATCATCGAACTCGCCAGTAGTTCTGCTGTTGTTGATGTTCAACGGGTTCAGGAAGGTTTAAGTATTGAATTACTGAGCACGACTGTGACTGATGAAAAATTGTATCTCTTAGACGTAAAAGATTTTTCGACGGTAGTGGAGAATATAGAAGTATTTCGTAAGGAGCCGAGTACTAACTTACTCGTCTCTATCAGTGAAAATTACCACTATGAATACTCACTTAAAGAACGTTTTATCAAAGTAGTTATTAGCCAACCAAAACAAGAAGAAGTCGTTAAAGAACAAAGTATTTTAGAAAAAGAAGGCAAGCTAATTTCAATTAACTTCCAGGACATCCCTGTTCGAAATGTGTTGCAGCTGATTGCCGATTACAACAGCTTTAATTTAGTCGTTTCTGATTCAGTTGTAGGTAATCTGACACTTCGTTTAGATGGTGTTCCTTGGCAGCAAGTTCTCGATATTATTCTACAAGTCAAAGGGTTGGATAAACGTGTCGACGGAAATGTGATTCTAGTTGCGCCCAAAGCTGAGCTTGATCTACGCGAGCAGCAAGCACTAGAGAAACTTCGTTTAGAAGAAGAACTAGGTGAACTAAAGTCTGAAATTGTTAAAATCCACTTTGCCAAAGCCTCTGATATCGCTGAAATGATTGGGGGGGAAGGCACTGTAAGTATGCTGTCGGAACGCGGTTCTATCACCATTGATGAGCGAACCAATTCACTTCTTCTACGTGAGTTACCTGAGAATATTGAAGTGATCCGGGGCATTGTTGAATCATTGGATATTCCAGTGAAGCAGGTGCAAATTGAAGCGCGTATCGTCACTGTGAACGAAGGTAACTTAGATGAACTTGGCGTTCGTTGGGGCTTTTCGTCGACAAATGGTAGTCATACGGCTGGTGGTTCTATTGAAAGTAATTTGGCGGCTGTCGGATTATACGATGCTGAAGGCGGCGATGGGAGTGATGGCGGAAGTTCGACTATTGATGACTTCTTGAATGTGAATCTGGCCGCGACGTCGCCTAATGCTTCAAGTATCGCATTCCAAGTGGCGAAGTTAGGTTCAGATACACTATTAGATTTAGAACTGTCGGCACTACAGCGTGAATCAAAAGCAGAGATTATCTCAAGCCCTCGTTTGATTACGACCAATAAAAAACCTGCCTATATCGAACAAGGTACAGAAATACCATATTTGGAATCGTCTTCCAGTGGCGCAACCTCTGTCGCATTTAAGAAAGCTGTGCTCAGCCTTAAGGTTACCCCTCAAATCACCCCTGACAACCGTTTGGTGCTGGATTTGAGCGTAACTCAAGATAGACCAGGTCAGGTTGTTAAGACCGGAACGGGGGAAGCCATTGCTATTGATACTCAGCGCATTGGTACTCAAGTGCTCGTAAATAACGGTGAAACCGTGGTTTTAGGTGGTATTTTTCAGCATAGTGTAACCAATAGTGTCGAGAAGGTTCCTCTGCTCGGAGACCTGCCATTACTGGGTGCATTGTTCCGTCGCAGCTATGAAAATGTGGGCAAAAGTGAACTACTTATTTTTGTTACACCGAAAGTTGTGATTCAGTAAGGTACAAATAGTTCGAAAATAAAGTTGCATTAGTGGCACCTAACCTTGATAATTTCGGGTCTTATCACGAATTATCTGTGAGGAATCGGTGCCACGGGCCTTTTAATTTCAGTACTAGTACTGACCTACCTTGTGGCGATGTCATTGAATTAACGTTGTAAATTACTGCTAAAAACATGGCTGAGAAACGCAATATTTTTCTTGTTGGCCCAATGGGCGCCGGCAAAAGTACAATTGGTAGACACCTAGCTTCCCAACTTCATATGGAGTTTTTAGACTCTGACACTGTGATCGAAGAGCGCACTGGCGCAGACATCGCATGGGTATTTGATGTTGAAGGAGAAGAAGGTTTCCGTAAACGCGAAGAATCTGTAATCAATGATCTGACAGAAGAACAGGGTATCGTTCTTGCGACAGGTGGTGGTTCAGTAATGAGCAAGGAAAACCGTAATCGTCTATCCGCACGAGGCATCGTTGTTTATCTAGAAACTACGATTGAAAAGCAACTTGCTCGCACTAACCGCGACAAGAAACGCCCTCTACTTCAAACAGACAACCCGCGTGACGTGCTAGAAGATCTAGCTGTGTCTCGCAACGCACTATACGAAGAAGTTTCGGACTACACAGTTCGAACTGATGACCAAAGTGCAAAAGTGGTAGCCAATCAGATCGTAAAAATGCTAGAAGAACGTTAAGTTCATTTTTAGGAGAGCAAACCATGGAACGGATTACGGTCAATCTAGCTGAGCGTAGCTACCCAATATCTATAGGCGCCGGGTTATTCGAAAACCCGGCGTACCTTTCTTTCTTATCAGCAAAACAGAAAGTCGTTGTTATCAGTAATGTAACAGTGGCGCCTTTGTATGCGGATAAGATTATGTCTTTGTTGAAGACAGTTGGTTGCCAAGCTTCTTTATTGGAGTTGCCTGATGGTGAGCAATATAAAAACCTAGATACATTTAACTCAGTAATGAGCTTCTTCCTTGAAGGTAACTACAACCGTGATGTGGTTGTGATTGCGTTAGGTGGTGGCGTTATTGGCGATCTTGTAGGTTTTTCTGCGGCTTGCTACCAGCGTGGTATCGACTTTATTCAAATTCCAACGACATTACTGTCACAAGTTGACTCTTCTGTTGGTGGTAAAACAGCAGTCAATCATCCTCTTGGTAAGAATATGATTGGTGCATTTTATCAACCTAAATCGGTCATCATTGACACCAACTGCTTATCAACGCTTCCTGAGCGTGAATTTGCAGCAGGCGTTGCTGAGGTTATCAAATATGGCATCATTTACGATGACGCTTTCTTTGTTTGGCTAGAAGAGAACTTAGATAAACTTTATCAACTTGATGAACAAACACTGATTACTGCAATTGCTCGTTGTTGTGCAATTAAGGCTGAAGTGGTTGCTCTTGACGAAAAAGAGTCAGGAATCAGAGCGTTATTGAACCTAGGTCATACATTTGGTCATGCGATTGAAGCTGAACTAGGCTATGGTAATTGGCTACATGGTGAAGCTGTGTCTTCAGGTACTGTAATGGCTGCTAAAACAGCCCAATTGCAGGGACTGATTTCTCAGCAGCAGCTTGAGCGAATTATTTCTATACTCAAGAATGCGAAACTGCCAGTTCATACGCCAGAAAGTATGTCTTTTGAAGACTTCATGAAACACATGATGCGCGATAAAAAAGTGCTATCTGGTCAGTTACGTTTAGTATTACCAACTGGTATTGGTACCGCTGAAGTCGTCGCTGATGTGCCTCAAGATATTATCAAGCAGGCTATCGATTTCTGCCGTACTCTTTAACTATGGTACTTGAGCTGCTTAAGTGATGAACTGAAGCAGCTTATTGAGTTTACTGATCATTTATCAGTAGGGATATC
Source organism: Vibrio makurazakiensis (assembly GCF_050337375.1). Lineage (NCBI taxonomy): Bacteria > Pseudomonadati > Pseudomonadota > Gammaproteobacteria > Vibrionales > Vibrionaceae > Vibrio > Vibrio makurazakiensis. The sequence goes on from NZ_JAKJSW010000022.1 coordinate 70,643, forward strand.
GAATGAGTTTGGCTCATGAATGAATCACGATTTTTAGAGTTAGAAACCCAAGTTGAGTTGCTTGAGCGCTTACAGCTTTTGACTAACTTTGGCTCAAATTTCATTACCGTAGCTGGTAAAGACGGCTCTGGTAAGTCTTGGCTAGCGCAACGCTATTTAGAAGAATGGGCGTCTGAGAAAAACCAATGCTTGCTGCTATGTCACCCTAATCAAGACGATCTTCAGCGTCGTTCGACCATCCTTAATCAAATCGTTTCTTCTCCACTTTTCAATCAACAAGACTCTTTATCTGATAGCTTAGAGCGCTTACTCGATGGTGAACCATGTGATGTGGTGATCGTAGTGGATGATGCGCACCAGTTAACGGAAGTTTTAGTTTCTGAACTGTGGATGCTTGTGCTTGATGCCAATACAAGACCTGAATGGACTATCAACGTTGTATTGTTCTCTGCACAAGGAAATCTAGACTCCCTATTGACGCGTTTGAGCTATGGGCAAGAACACAAGCCTGTTGATCTGGAAATCGAAGACCTCACTAATATTGAAGCACTACACTTTTTTGAATCGTTAGTTATTCGCTATGTGGAAGACGATGCCGAAAAACGTGTGCGTGCAGCATTTAAAAAAGCAGCTCCGACTCCTGGAGAGTTGATGGCGCTTGGAGAACTTAAAGTGGAAAAAAGGATTATTATTCGCTCAATCATTGGTTCCCCAACGACGATTGCTCTACTAATTACCTTACTATTGGTAACGATTGGTGGTGGTTACTGGTGGATGCTCAGTCAACCAACACCTGAAGACAAAGCTCAAGCCTTAATTACTCCTATTGAGCAAACCGCTATTCCAACTTTTGAATCGACAGAGAGCGACTCCGAGTCTACGGATATGGTTGATGCGAATAGTCAGGATGATGACTTTACATTAGACCCTAGCTATAAAGGCGCGGAAGATGATTCATCATCATTACCGCCAGCTGTTATGGATGAAACGGCGAGTGTAGGTACTGTTGATCAAGATCAGCAGAGAGTGGTGATTACATCGGATGTCGTCGACGCATTACTCGAAGATAAACCTAAGGCAGTCGATACCAGCGCGATTGATGCCGCGGTAGCTGAAAACACAACATCGGTACCTGCAACTAGTGCTACAGAAACGAAACCGAATGAAAGTGAAACTTCTGAACAAACTGCCGTTACACCACCAGTTGTAGAACCTGCGGTAGAAGTTCAACCAAACACGACTATCACTTTCTCGTTCGCACGAGATGAATTAAAAGCGCTATCCCCAAGAGGTTATACATTACAACTTGGTGCTTTGAATTCCCTAGAGGATGTTCAGTCGTTCATTGAAAAATATCAGATCGAAAATGAAGCGCGTATTTACCCAACGATTCGTAACGGCTCTGAATGGTTTATTGTGACTTACCGTAATTACCCTACGATTCAAGTCGCTCGTGATGCGGTAAAAGACCTACCAGAAGCGCTACGTGGTTTAGGCCCTTGGGCTAAATCTTTGAATCAGGTACACCGAGAAATTGATCGAGTTCAGTAGTGAAATGACGAGATAAATAGCCCTTCGTCGAGATAGCACCTGAAAGTTCGTAAAAAATCGTAAAACCTCGCGATAATTAGGGAAGCTCAGTCAGAAATAACTGAGCTTCGTTTAAAAATATGTTACATTCCGCAGCCTTAATTTTTGGTTGATAGACAGAGCAGTAAATGAAAAAGCAGCGTGCCTTTCTAAAATGGGCTGGTGGTAAATATGGCCTAGTTGAAGAGATCCAACGTCACCTGCCACCTGCTCGAAAGTTAGTCGAGCCTTTTGTTGGCGCTGGTTCCGTATTTTTGAATACCGACTATGACCAATATCTGCTTGCAGATATCAATCCAGACTTGATTAACCTCTATAATCTTCTGAAAACAGATCCAGAAACTTATATCACTGAATCTAAGCGTTGGTTTTGCGCCGAGAACAATCGTAAAGAAGTTTACCTCGATGTTCGCGCACAATTTAACGCTACCGATAATGTGATGTATCGTTCTCTCGCTTTCCTATACATGAACCGATTTGGTTTTAATGGTTTATGCCGTTATAACAAGAAAGGCGGATTCAACGTTCCCTTTGGTTCATATAAAAAGCCTTACTTTCCAGAAGCTGAACTAGAGTTCTTTTCTGAAAAAGCACAGAAAGCGACGTTTGTTTGCGAAGGGTATGTCGAAACGTTCAGACGTGCTCGTAAAGGTTGTGTAGTTTATTGCGATCCACCTTATGCTCCGTTATCAAACACCGCTAATTTTACCTCGTATGCAGGCAACGGCTTTTCTCTTGATGATCAGGCTGCTTTGGCGGATGTTGCAGAGAAAGCTGCAATGGAGCGAGATATTCCAGTGCTCATTTCTAACCATGATACAACGCTGACTCGTCGCTTATATCATGGTGCCGACTTAAACGTGGTTAAAGTGAAGCGAACTATCAGCCGTAATGGCGCTGGCCGTAACAAGGTTGATGAACTGCTGGCTTTATTCCACTCGGAAAAAAATACTCAATCATAAAAAATCGGGCTTTGGAGTTGGTGTCGTTTATTCAGTTACGACACACAAAATGGATAGCCCGTTCTCACTTCTTTTGATCTACCGTTTTCCACTAAGCTCTCTCGTCGCTTAGCTAACATTTCTTCAACTTATCTTTCGTAGCCCTAGGATCTCTGAGGTGGCTTAGGTAGAATTGCGCCCATATAAGTTCATTGTGTTTTTTATACACAGTGAATGAGAGCTTTGTCGCTATTTACTCACTCTTAAGAGGTCAGGTATGAAAGATTTTCTAATCGCTCCATCTATTTTGTCTGCAGATTTTGCTCGTCTTGGTGAAGATGTTGAAAGAGTACTGGCAGATGGTGCTGATGTTGTGCACTTTGATGTGATGGATAACCATTACGTACCTAACCTGACTTTTGGTGCGCCGATCTGTAAAGCTTTACGTGATTACGGTATTACAGCACCTATCGATGTTCACCTAATGGTGAAGCCTGTTGATAACATCGTGCCTGAGTTTGCAAAAGCGGGTGCATCTATGATTACTTTCCATGTTGAAGCCTCTGAGCACGTAGACCGTACTTTGCAGTTGATTAAAGAACACGGCTGTAAAGCGGGTGTAGTTCTAAACCCTGCGACTCCGTTGTCTTGCCTTGATTACATCATGGATAAAGTCGATATGATCCTACTTATGTCGGTTAACCCAGGCTTTGGCGGTCAATCTTTCATTCCTCATACATTGGATAAGTTACGTGCAGTACGTAAGTTGATTGATGAATCTGGTCGCGATATTCGTTTAGAGATTGATGGTGGGGTTAAGGTTGATAATATTCGTGAAATCGCGGAAGCGGGTGCGGATATGTTTGTAGCGGGTTCAGCTATTTTTAACCAACCAAACTACAAAGAAGTTATCGACGAAATGCGTGCAGAGCTTGCAAAAGTAAACGCATAATCGTAGAAATACAGATAGATTTAATATTAAGGGGCACTTTGCCCCTTTTTTAATACGTAATTTAGTAGGAAGAAAGATGTCGTTAAGCTCAATAAAACTGATTGCCTTCGATTTGGATGGAACCTTGCTAGACAGTGTGCCTGATTTAGCTGTCGCTGCGGATCAAGCGTGTCAGGAACTTGGTTTCCCTTCTGTTACTGAGGAACAAGTACGTGATTATGTGGGCAATGGTGCTGACGTATTGATTGGCCGTTCTCTGAGTCGTAACCTTATTGTTGACCCAAGCCTTGAATCAGAACTGTTAAAAAAAGCACGTATTCTGTTTGATGATTTCTACGAACAGGGCGGCCACAAGCTGAGCCACCTATACCCATCGGTAAAAGAAACACTAGCAGAACTCGATAAAGCCGGCTTCACAATGGCGTTGGTGACCAACAAGCCATCGAAGTTCGTTCCCGATGTTCTAGCACAACATGGTATTGATAAATACTTCGTTGATGTGATTGGCGGTGACTCATTCCCAGAGAAAAAACCTAACCCAATGGCGTTAAACTGGCTGCTTGAAAAGCACAATGTTAAAGCGAGTGAAATGCTGATGGTTGGTGATTCAAGTAACGATATTAAAGCTGCGCAGAATGCGGGTTGTCACTCGTTTGGCCTAACTTACGGTTACAACCATGGTGAGCCAATCTCTGTATCAAATCCTGATTATGTCGCGGATAACATCGCTCAATTACTAGAAGTTGTTCTTGTTTCAGCATAAAGCTCAGAAAACTTACTGAAAGCCTCTAGTAATATACTCGCCAATGAGTACACTGCTTAAACCGTGTTGATAAATTCGACACGGTTTTTTTAATCAAATTTTTATGAAGTCAAAGGAATCATAAGCATGAGCAAACCC
>NZ_JAKJSW010000065.1:0-20784 GCF_050337375.1 Vibrio makurazakiensis
CGGTGTGTTAGATAGTCGTTCTCGAAATGAATATACAGCTCTTATCCAATCAGCTAAGAAGTGGGTTTCGTTGCATGAGCCATTATTCTCAAACCCTAAAGAAGCCGCGGAATACAATGCACAAACCACTCCAGCTATTGATAAAGAGTTTGCGATTGTTCGGGAGCAATTACGTTCCATTCGTGGCTTAATCGAAGAAAAACAAACCGAGTTAAGACAGCAAGCGAATGACTCGATTCAATCTAGTAAATTGGTAATAGAAATTGGGATGGCAATGGCAGTACTCGCGGCATTAGCTGCGATGTGGTTGTCGAACCGTTTCATTATAAAACCTATCCAAAATGTAGAAAAAGCAATGAATGAAATCGCCTCTGGTGATGGTGATTTGTCGCAGAGAATGAGTGTTGAAGGTGACGATGAAATTGCGCGTTTGAGCAGTGCGTTTAACCTATTCGTTGGCAAAATTCACGTAACCGTTGAACAAGTTATTTTTGCTTCTAACGCGGTGCGTGCTGAAATGGAAAACATTAAATCACTTACGCAAAGCGTCGCCGAGTTCTCGTCGAATCAACAGCAAGAAAGTGAGGTGGTAGCCGCAGCGGTACATGAAATGCAAGTTACTAGCCAAACGGTGAGTGGCAACGCAACAGATGCTGCGAGTGCGAGTAGCGGTGCCCATGATGAAGTTGAATCTGCGAATGCAACTTTAACGCAGACGGTAGGTTCAATTGAGCAACTCGGCCGTGACATTGATAACGCAAGTAGCGTTGTGCATGAATTGGATACCGATGTGAAAAACATTGCGTCGATTTTGGATGTTATTAAAGGTATCGCTGAGCAAACTAACCTATTAGCACTGAATGCAGCAATCGAAGCCGCGCGTGCAGGTGAGCAAGGTCGTGGTTTCGCTGTGGTAGCAGATGAAGTACGAGCGTTGGCAAGTAAAACTCAAGAAAGCACGGGTGAGATTGAATCCATGATCGAACGACTTGAAGCCGGTGCTAAGCAAGCTGTAAGTGTAATGGGTGAAAGTAAGAAGAGTAGTGAAAGTACGATCAGTAAAGCCGAGATGGCCGCGTCTTCCCTGAGTGAAATTCGTAACTCAATTGGCTTAATGAATGATATGAACACACAGATAGCGACGGCTGCATCTCAACAATCCAATGTATCAGAAGACGTGAACCAAAATGTTCAACGCATTGCTGAAAGTACCATGCATATGGTGGAAATGGCGAGCAGTGCAGAAAATGCGTGTATGGCACTACAAGAGCAGTGTGAGTCGTTGGACACCTTAGTTTCTCAATTTGAAGTTTAGCGCTTTCTTAAGTCGGGTCTCTTAAATCGAGGCTTCGCGCTATCAAGCAAGGGAGTAAGCACTACAGATAAGCGCCATTGAATAAAATCCCCTATCGTTTTCGTGTAGGGGATTTTTGTTTTTACCCTTGTTAACTTCTTTCTTGTCTGAGGAAAGACCAATATCAGTCGATATGAGGGGGCGGAACGATTTTAAGGTGTTGAGCAATAATATCGACAAGCGTGTCGATACCTTGCTGCCACAGGTGATCATTTTGGAAGTTAGCGACACTCAATCGAATACAGTGGTCGTATTGACCTATTGTGGCAAACACAGAGCCGGGCAGTACGTGTACCTTATGCTTTCGACATTCCAAATATATTTGGTGGCTAATGGTATGTWTAGGCAAGGTCAACCATATGAGAAAAGAACCGTTAGGGCGACTAAGGTGGTACTGATCTTTCAAACATTTGTGGCGATCCAGTGCCGAGGAGAGTAGCGAAGAAAACTGTTTTACATTCGATTGGTAGCAGCGTCGCATTTTGTCTACATGCGTTCGATATTTACCGGTTGTTAAAAATTCCCCAGTCGCAGACTGCATTAAGTTTAAGCTTCCCATATTTTCACCAAGGATATGCTTTTCAATTCGACTCTGGTATCGCTCAGACAGCAGCCAACCGATGCGTAGCCTTGAATCTAATGTTTTAGACAGGGAATTTACGTAGATCACTCGTCCTTGATTATCGAGTGACTTAAGAGGCGGTAGCCATTCACTGGCACTTAATCCGCCAAACACATCATCTTCAATAATAGGGATGCTGGCACTGACATTAAGCAATGCCTGACGATGAGTGAGGGGCATCTGAGAACCCGTTGGATTATTGAAGTTTGGTGTCACTAAAATGGCTTTGACATCCCATTCTTCTAGCCCCTTTTTAAGGCTAGATATATCCATTCCTGTTGTGACATTACTCGGGATCTCTAACGCTTTAAGCCCTAATGATTCGAGCAAGAGCAAATTGCCAAAGTAACAGGGCGATTCCACCGCGATAATATCTCCCGGTTGAGTCAAAGCGCGAAGAGCAAGAGTGATCGCTTGTTGAGCCCCATTGGTAATCGCTATTTCGTTCTTACCGGTTCTTACGCCTAATTCCTGACTGATTTTGAGCAACTGCTGCACCAAACGGTCATTCCCAGGTGGTAGCTGATAGTGGCTAGGTATCTGACTTTGTAAGCGGCTATGGCGACCTATGGTGGCGTAAAGGCTTTTAATCGCTTGTGAGTCTGTGTTTGGATGCGCAGAACCTGTAGCGAGCACTTGCTTACCTTCAGGGTAAGAAAGAATCGACTTTGCCATGGTTAAAAGGTCGATATCCATCGGTGTTACGGGTTCAGCGTCTGGTTGGGTAAACCAAGTTTTTACTCGGTAGCCCGAGCGAGGTACAGAATAGATATATCCAGTTGCTTCTAGCTCCTGGTAAGCTCGAATCACCGTGTTTTTGCTTACATCAAGCTGCTCGCTTAACTGTCGAATTGAAGGCAGTTTGTCTTCTGCATTAAAAACCCCTTTCTCTATGGATTGCGTAATGTACTTTTCGACTTGATAGTATTTGTTATTGATATCCATTCTGTACCCATAAAAGTATCTGTTTCTGTCTCTTTTTTATCATTCTGTACCTAATTAAAGTAACCACAACGCTACAAAATTACTAGAGGTTTATAAATGATATTAAAGTTGATTCCCTTCGTTTTCGTATTGTTATGGGCTTCTGGTTTTATAGGGGCACGACTCGGTTTGGAATACGCTGAGCCTGCGACTTTGTTGACTATTCGCATGGTGTCGAACGTTGGTTTTTTCCTATTGTTGGTCGTGCTACTAAAGCGCAAGATCCCACGTGGAATAGAGTTCTTTCACAGCTTTGTCGTGGGAATGCTGATCCACGGTTTTTATCTAGGGGGCAGCTATCTCGCTATTGGGTGGGGCATGCCAGCAGGTTTGAGCTCTTTACTTGTCGGCTTGCAACCCATACTTACCGCTTTGCTAATCGTGGGCTTTACCGTCGAGAGGTTTAAATTCTCCCAGTGGTTGGGGTTAGCGTTAGGTTTTATAGGGATCTGCTTAGTTCTGATTGGTGATATTGAATGGCAAAACGATGACCATAAACTGATTGCTTTTGGCGCATGTATGCTAGCGCTAGTTGGGATTACTTTCGGTACGCTCTATCAAAAACGCTATTGCAAAGGTGTCGATATGGTTGGTAGTGCGTTAGTTCAATATTTGGCTGCAGGTATGCTGTTTTTACCCGCTGCACTTCAATATGAAACTATGCAAGTTCAATGGACGATGGAGTTTATTTTAACCATGGTTTGGCTGGTGGTTGTTCTCTCTTGTGTGGCGATTTTGCTGCTCTTATATATGGTCGAAAATGGCGCAGCTTCCTCTGTGGCATCTGTGTTTTATATGGTTCCACCTGTGACTGCTATTCAAGCTTGGCTTATGTTCGGAGAGTCTTTTGATGCGCTAGGTGCTTTAGGTTTTTGTTTAGCTGCTATTGCCGTGTACTTGGTGGTTAAGAACCCGCAGTTTCGTCTTGGGAAAAAAGAGGTCGTTCACGTAAAGGTAAGCCAACAATAATTCCCTTTTGGCTTAATTTGTAAAGTTGAAGTTACTTTATAGGAAGTTTGGGTTTTGATATCTAATAACTTGATGTAGATCAATGAAGTGCAATTAATTAAATATAATAAGGTACTGGTTGCTTATGTTTGTTATGTTCTCCTATGATTAGTTATAAGGGCCTATATGAATATAGAAAATAAAAATAATTCATATAGTTAGACAGCGTCAGGGAATTAAGCAAGCTAGGGACAACTTATGATAAAAATATCCGATCTTACTATTCGAAGTAAGTTATTGTTTGGTAACGTTATTACTGTGGGGATTATTGCTGCGTTATGTGCGGTTGTTTGGAGCTCGATCCAAACGATGAGTCAAACAGACAAAATGGTCGCTCACACGTACAGAGTTATTGATCAGTCTAATGGGCTGGTCAACGCTATGGTTGATCAAGAAACAGGCTTAAGAGGCTATGCCATTGGCGGGCAAGAAGAATATTTAGAACCTTATTATGCAGGTAAAGAAGCATTTAGTGAGTATCTGGAAACGGTAAAAAATCTAACAAGTGATAACCCTGCTCAACAAGTACGATTTGATGAAGTTGCTAAAGATGCGGCTGGTTGGCAAGAATACGCATTAAGTACGATTAACTTGAGAAAGAATATTCACGAGGGCGAGTCGTATGTGAATAAGCTTAAAGGGTTGATCGCTAGTGGCATTGGCAAAGCTCAGATGGATGGCTTGAGAGCGGAAATTGCGACTGAGCAATATGCGACTGGGGATGAGATCCTGGAAAACATGATCAATATGGAAACAGGACTCCGAGGCTTCATGCTAAATCGCCAGGAGGCGTTTCTTGAACCCTATCATGCTGGTAAAGCCAATATAGAATCTCTTCTTAGCGCTATGCCTGATTCAAGGTTATCTCGTAACATTCGAGGGTGGGTCGATAACTATGCAGAAAAATCGATTCAGTTGGTTCGAGATACTAACCGTTACAGTTCAATGGACGAGTTGTATGACAAGCTTTCTAAAAAGCAGGGTAAGCAATTTATGGATGGCTTACGCGAAAAAGTAGCAACAATTATTGGAATCGAACAATCGTTGATGGATCAACGAAAAGAAGCCGCAAGCTCAGCGTCGAATTTGGCATTGATATCTATCGCGATAGGTGGCATTTCTGCAGCTATTTTTTGTTTTTGTTTCGGCGCTGTCATTTCCAAAAGCATAACAAATCAAATTAACGCAGTAATTGAAATTGCTAAGCAGTTAGCGAAGGGAGACTTAACCCTAAATATTGAAAAAGGCGCTAACAATGAGATCGGCCATTTGACCAATGCGCTTAAATCCACAGCAGACAGTTTGAAAGTAATCATTAGCAATATGGCTGTAGCAAGTGAGCGGTTAAGTAGCTCATCTAGTCAATTGACTAGCATAACTGAGAGCACTAATAACGGTGCCAATGAGCAAATGCATATGACAGACCAGGTTGCGGTTGCAATGAACCAAATGTCTATATCGGTGCAAGAAGTCGCTAGGAATGCGGTGGATACGGCGCAGTTTGCGAGTGAAGCAAATGCTGAAGCTAAACAAGGCATGGCAGTAGTAAAAGAAACGATTGATAGTATTAATACATTAGAATCAGAACTCGACGGTACTGTTGGGCTTTTAGATGATCTTGCACAAGAGGCAACCAATATTGGCGGTATTCTAGATGTGATATTGGGTATTGCAGCTCAAACCAATTTACTTGCGCTGAATGCAGCTATTGAAGCCGCACGAGCAGGGGAGCAAGGGCGTGGGTTCGCAGTTGTTGCTGATGAAGTAAGGGGATTAGCGCAAAGAACTCAAGACTCGACTTCAGAAATTCAAAGTTTAATTGAACGTCTGCAACACGGTACACAAGATGCAGTCGAAAGTATGAAAAAAAGCAGTGACATCGTCAAATCGAGTGTTGTTAAAGCTGAAAAATCAGGTGGAGCTTTTGATACCATCACGAGTTCTATTGGCAAAATCCATGACATGAGTACACAAAGTGCGAGTGCATCTGAGCAGCAAAGTGTCACTGTCGAGCAGATTAATCAAAATGTGGTGAGTGTGAACAAAATCTCTCGCGAGAGTGTAGACAGCGCAGAGCAAACGGTGGAGTCTAGTCAGGAGCTAGTAAGTCTATCGGATCAATTACAACAGATTGTTGGTCAATTTAAAGTGACTAAATCAGCTTAAGTTGTTTTGTAGATTGTTTTAAAGCGAGCTAAGGCTCGCTTTTTCTTATGGTATTGAACTCGCAGATACTAAAAGGCGTTCTATCTTTTGGCTAAATTACTGTGGGGACATATCCGAATACATGGATGTAATCCCTATAGCTATACTTAGCCACACTCACAAATTTGTTAGGGGGTCCCTTGAAGCAACCTATGACACTTATTATCGCTATTCTTATTTTGGCTATTGCTGCACTCGGAAAAGCATATGCCGAAGAAACCGATGAAACACCAAGCGATCTGATAGAAACGGCAGAAAGAACTGAGCAAAGTAAACCATTCATCAACGTCAATATGGTTCTGGAAATGGAAGGAATAGAAGCCTCAGTAAAGGGAATACAAGGTTCCTTTCAAAGTATTTCAGATTCTCTAGAGCTTATCGCTAACAATGAATCATTGTCGCTAGAACAGCAGTCATTGTTGTCTGAAACCGTCGTTAATTTGAATCAATTGATTACCGTTTCAAGTGACTCTGTACAAGCTTTACCCGTTGCCAAGCAAGTTGTGCAGGAGAAAAGCGAAGCGTTTTTTACTGAGTTAAAGTTCAACATAATGCTCGTTATTATCGCAATTGCTGTGGTTCTTATTGTGGTCATTGCCTGTATTTATTGGCTAGTGCTTAGGCCAATGCAGTCGACAGTGGTTCAAGCAACTTCAAACATATCGACGATGGCGACCGCGATAAAAACAACCGCGCAAGCGCTAGAAAGCAGTACCGATAAGCAACAACAAATATGGAAAGAACTAGAGAGTAAGGGCTCAAAATAAATGACGTGTTTCTAATTTAATTTCTGGCTCACGACGTGATGGTAGGGTAATTTTGTGAATTGGTTTTTATCATCTATTTGGTCTGTTAAATGAATTTGCTCTCAATAGAGGAAGCTGGCGGTCTTACTGCGCTTATTGTCTTCTTTGTTCTGCTCTATACGTTTATTCACGTTAGATATATCCGTCGTTATCAGCTCGATAAACGGTTTCTAGCAGCGCTATGGTGTTTAATGAAAAACTCAATTCATGGTGAAAACATCAAAATTATGGGCTATCGACCAGAAAGTAATGTCGAGAACTCGCCTAAAAAATAGCATCAGGCCAATTTATACACTAAAGCGTTATCTCTCCTTTATCAAAACAGATAGACATAGGTGTATGTCTATCTGTTTTCTACTTGGTTACTTCTATTTTCTGAAAACTGATTGGTACTAATCGTCCATTATCATTTTGTTCGCTCGTGCTAATCTTAATGACGTTGCTATTCACCTACAGAGAAAAAGAATGTCCAATTATTATTCAGTACTTGAAGTGTCGCCAACCAGCCAAGATTGGGTCGCAGGTTACATTGAAGCGGCGAACCGATTAGTCGCTAAACATGGCGGGAAATATCTAGCGCGCACCACAAATCATGACCGCTTAGAAGGAGATGCCGAGGTGCCTGCACTTCGTGTAATCATCGTATGGCCGTCAAAAGAGGCCGCAATCGCGTTCATGGGTGATCCTGAATACGTGCCGCACTTAGAGGCCCGCACTGCCGGTTCTGTGAGCCATCATGCACTCATTGAAGGCGAAGCTTAGTCTTGTACCTGCATAGGTATTGAAGGGAGTGTGGTAATGAAAAAGATAATTCTAATCACGGGTGCAACCGATGGTATCGGCTTTGAAACGGCGAAATCTATGGTCTTAAAGGGCCATCATGTAATAGTTCATGGCCGTAACCCTGAAAAATTGAAAGCGGTAGGTGAGCAACTGTCTAACCTTGAAAGTTCAGGGTTCGTAGAAAGTATTATTGCAGACTTATCGAGTATCGCTGCCGTTAAGCAGATGATATCCGAACTGAAGATTCGTTTTGATAAGCTTGATGTATTGATTAATAACGCAGGGGTTTTTGCTACACCTGCCCCAGTAACATCAGACAAACTTGATGTTCGTTTTGTGGTGAATACTTACGCTCCCTATTTATTGGCGACTGAATTGCTACCGCTGCTCGGTGCAACAGGTAGAGTGGTGAATTTGTCTTCGGCAGCGCAGAGTTCTGTTAATTTGGATGCTATGTCTGGGCTCGTGGAAATGTCTGATCGTGAGGCATACTCTCAAAGCAAACTTGCGATTACTATGTGGTCAAGGCTGCTAGGAATAAAGTTGAAAGAAACGGGACCTATGGTTGTATCCGTAAATCCTAAGTCTTTATTAGGCAGTAAAATGGTGCGTGATGCATTTGGTGTCGCTGGCAGTGATTTGAGTGTCGGTGTTGATATTTTGGAGCGTGCGTCTTTCTCTGAAGAGTTCAGTCGAGCCCATGGTTTGTATTTTGATAACGATCTTGAACAGTTCTCAAACCCTCACCCTGATGCATTAAACGATGAGAAATCACAAAAAGTGGTTGAGACAATGAAAAGAATCATCCAAGCATTTTAAATTATCTCTGTACATTAAAGTATCTCTGAACACCCAGCCTCGAGCTGGGTGTTGTTACTTGTAAGGTCAACATGGGGTCCATTCTCTGTTGTCTGGTTTATTATGATTGCGACTGACTAGCTGTTGCCGCTTTCTGTGAATTTGTATTGGTAGTTAACATCTAATACTGCACGGTACTGAATTTCACCACGTTCAACGGCGAACTTCTCTACAGTTACTTCCATGCCTTCAATTTCAAATGTTTGTACTTGAGCCGTGTGGCCGCTTGCGGGTAGTGCTTTCGACAATTCGAACGACGACTTAGTATTTAGCTCGTCCATCATGTCGTATCCAGCTTCGAAAGCTGCTTCTTGAGATGAGTAACCCGTTGACTTCATTTCAGTGCCAGCCGTTTGAGTTGATGTAGCAGCGAATGCTGTAGAGCTAAGAACCAGTGTTGACGCTAGGATGATTACTTTCTTCATAGGATGTACCTTCTCTTATAATTAATGACCATTGTGTTGGTGAAGTTAATCCTATCAATCCTTTCGTAAAGTGGGTGTCAGCGAAAGTAAACAATCGGTTATGTTTGGTAAAGATGCACTTACTTATGTCAGTAAAATGTTTCAATGATAGGTCTGGCTTATCATTCCCGTAGCTATGCTCTGTTTATAACGCGACGTTGACAATGACTGGCTTTGGAAGAGGCCTAAAATAAGCAGAGGAGGGTGCGTGAGAGTTTAAAAATAACAGACTCTCACGCTGAATACAGACTTCTAAAGTTTCGATGTTTGAAAAAGCGTATGGGCTATAAAGAAGTAATCGAAAATGGAGCGGGCACTGATGTGCGAGGCTCGGCTTGAGTCAAACTTTCTAGCCAACGTTCCCAGTTTGGTGGGAGGTTAAGTTTCGATAGTGCTGATAAGACGACAGGGACACTCATTCCCGGTGTCGTTTTTGTTTTCAGTAGCGTATCTAGATAATCCATTTTTACCCCTGTCGCGTAAGGGTAGTCAGATATCACTTTCTCGTATCGCGAAATGATGTCATTGGCCGTAATGATCTCGGTGGTATTGAGTTGAAGGTAAAACTCTTTGAGCGCTTCGATATCAAAAGGGGCATGCGATAAGTGCTTTGGTAGCTTGCTAGCGCTGTTGTTAGGAACTTTCACGACACTACGTAAGTGTTTTGATAGCCACAGCTCGCCAAACACTTCTAACAGAGGCAACGCTTCATGCGTTATGGCTATTGGGCATTTTGCTAAGTTTTCGTAGTAGGGAGCTATCGCATTCAATAGAGCATTATGGGCCGCATCTAATTTCCCTTCACACAGCCAAATTCGGCTGATAAATATTTGGCTATAAGATACTAGGTGAGCTCTTCGTACTTCCGTCAGCTTCTTTTCTGCATTTTTAATGAATAAATCAAAATGGGCCAATAGCGACTTTTTAGATTCAATGAGTTCGCTATTGAAATAGGCAGTCTCTAAGTGGTGGGTGTAAGTAATGATCGAAGTAAGCCAGTGACTATCCGCTAGTGAAATGTGATTGGCGAATGTGTCACCGATGTGGATCAGGACTTCTCTTTGATTCAACTTCGCGGCAAGCTGACTTGCGTGTATCGCTCGGTCACTCATGCTTGGGGTGAGTTCAAAGCCTTTTAATGCCCAATGCAATGCGTCTCGCCATTGGCCTTGTTGTTCATACAATTCAACCAGACAGTCCATTATTTTGAGCGATAACGGGTGTTGGACGATGTACTCCGACAGCAATTGAATAGCTTGGTCGGTTTGCCCTGATCTGTCTAACAGCTTGGCATAGGCATATTGTTTGGTTGGGTGATTCGCTGAAGTAGTATGAGCCAGGTACTCGGTGAGTGTATCCCACATCCCATGTGATATGAGTAAGTCTATTAAGCTCGACTCAAGACTAATAGCAAAGTTGAGTTTTTCGACGATATCCAGTAATTGCCCGGTGAGCTCTGGTGTAGGGCTTTTCAGTGCTTCTGACAGTTTCCCGAGCAGCTCTCCCTCACGGTAAATCGTATGAATTTTGTTACTCAGAGCTTTGGTATTAATCGGCTTAGTGATGAAGTGCTTCACCTTACCAGACAATGAAGTCAGCACGGTCTCCTGACGAGAGTCACCGGAGATGATCAAGACACCAGTCGTTTCATTAATGAAGTTGTTTTTGTATAACAAGGTCGTGAGTTCATGCCCGGTTAGCGTTTGCTCCAGGTGATAGTCCATAATTAGGATATCGTAATGACGTGTTCCGACTATCTTGATGGTTTCTTGATATGAACTGACTGAGCTGACACGCTCGTGTGCGATGCCCAAACTAACGAGCTGTTGTTTGATTAGCATTGAAGAAGTCTTTGAGTCATCAATGATGAGGATATTAATGTCATTGAGGTACTGCGTGTTTATCTCCACTGTTAACCCTTTATGAAATTGAGAGATGTAATTGAGTGTAAGTARCTGAATTCACTTGTTCAAGTTACTATAATCACTTTTGCTGATAGATTCTCACTCCTGTCTGTATCTGAGTTGTAACCCTTCGTAGCTCTTTTAATAAGCGGTCGGTTCTCGCTTCAATAAGTTGTTTAGATTGTGTGACAGGCTGCCTGTTCTAAAATACACTAAGCGTAATTAATCAGTACGAGAAATGAGTAGAGTAAATGGCAAATTGGGAAGGTGTAAGCGAGTTTGTCGCGGTTGCCGAGATGGAAAGCTTCACTGGCGCAGCGAAAAAACTGGCAACATCCGTTGCTCAAATTAGTAGACGTGTGGCAAACCTTGAAGAACGCTTGGCTGTCAAACTCCTGAATAGGACGACCCGAAAAGTGTCTTTGACAGAGGCTGGGCAAACTTACTATCAACAATGTAAACAGCTTGTTGAAGGGTTAGAAATTGCTGAGCTTACGGTAACTCAAATGCAATCCACGCCAAAAGGTTTGTTAAAAATTACTGCTCCGGTAACGTACGGAGAGCGCCAACTCGCTCCGATATTGCATCAGTTTCTGAAATCACACCCGCAAGTTGAATTAGAGCTTATGCTGACTAACCAAAAGTTAGATCTCATTGATTCAGGGGTTGATGTAGCGATTCGTTTAGGTCGATTAGAAGACTCAAGCTTAATCGCAAAGAGACTTTCACAAAGACAGTTATTCATTTGTGCGAGCCCTGAATATATCGAGCGTTACGGCGAGCCTCATACTTTGTCTGAGCTAGCGAATCATCAGTGTTTATTAGGCAGTTTTGAACACTGGCGTTTTAAAGAAAATAAGCAGTCTCGTAGTGTCAGAGTCAACGGCAGAATAAAGTGCAACAGCGGATTAGCTCTATTGGATGCCGCTAAGCAAAGTATAGGGTTAGTACAACTTCCAGATTATTATGTCAGTGACGATTTGGAATCGGGTAACCTTGTTGAGGTACTTTCCGACTACCGCGATGATAAAGAAGGGATCTGGGCGTTGTATCCGCAAAACCGTAACCTATCCCCTAAAGTTCGTTTACTTGTCGACTATCTTTCTGAACACTTAGATTGAGCCTAATCATTAGACCAATCCTTATTAGCTAGGACAAACCACAGCCTCTAGACTAAATTTACCCCCACTTATGGTTATGGGGTTGCTCTTAACTTTCCGATTAGGAGCGGCTTTGCTAGAATGCCGCCCTCCCAAGTACATCGTGTACTTAAGCTGTCGTCTAAGTGAGAAATACTATGAAAGCGAGTCATGTAACTATTGGCTTAACTAATCCTAAAAGCCCAACTAATGTCGGCGCAGTAATGCGTGCTGCTGGGTGTTACCAAGTGGATGAAGTAAAATATACGGGCCAACGTTATGCAAAAGCCGCTAAGTTTCATACTGATACAAAAAGCGCTGCACGTACCATCCCGCTTTCATCTGTCGACTCTTTCCTTGATGGCTTAGACCCGCAAACTAAAATCGTTTGTGTTGAGTTAGCTGAAGGCGCGACACCGCTTCCTCGCTTTGAACATCCAGAAAATGCTATTTACATTTTTGGCCCTGAAGATGGTTCAATATCTCAAGATGTCGCAGACAAAGCTGATCACGTTGTTTACGTACCTACTGTTGGCTGTATGAACTTAGCCGCGACGGTGAATGTCTTGCTCTACGATCGACTGGCTAAAGCCGATGTCCTTGATGACAGCGAAGAATTGATCCGTAGTAGTCGCGATAATCGCAATCACTTAAAAGTGAAGGCTACAGCAGAGTAGATCACCACAATATCCAGATGTCATTGAAAGCAGAGCCTATGGTTCTGCTTTTTTGTGCCCGTTATCTGGAGAGCGGGTTTCAGTCATAAACAAGTGAATTAAGAACCAGCACTACAATTATTGAAGAGAGGAATAAGTTAGCACAAAATAATCATTCGAATTTTTCGAACATGAGTAACGAATTTATACGGTTTTTTGTGACTCTCATCACATCTAGTATTTATCTCAAGCGCAGAGACGCAGTGATAGAAAATAACTTACTAACAAATTTGAGAGAGAAACCATTATGAAAACAGTACTAAAAGCAATCGCCCTTACAGCCTTAACTTCAACTCTAGCTTATGCAATGCCTGCTAGTGACTACACCATTCGTGTAAATGCAGACCGTAACCGTGCGGATGTGACAGTGTTAAAATCTGGTCAACCGGTTAGTGATGTTGCGGTAAAAGTAATCGGTAACGGAACTCAGACTTTTGTTACAGGTTCTAAAGGCACATTCATGGCCGCTAATCTTCTTGATAATGGCCGTACTTTTACATTCGAATTGATTGATGAAAACGGTAACAAGATTCGCGAACAACGTTACCTTTCTTCGTTTTAAACTTATGAGTTCGATACAAGAATTCCTAAAGCCTGAGCCCTGCTCAGGCTTTGTTGTTTTATCTTCCACTTAATCTGCTGCATTTATCTCCCTTATCTTTTAGTATGGCATTCGACTCCCACAATCGAACTCTAGGTTTATGGACAAACAAGCACTACTCACCGCCCTTAAAGAGAACGACACTCTTGACCTCTATTCACTTTATCAAGTCGTAGGCGAGCAAATATCGTTGTACGCCTTAATGGATGCTCTTAACGAGTTGAAATTAGAGTACGGACTGGATACACGGTTAAGTGCATTTAAAACACAGACTGAACGCTTACTTGAAAATGATCAGTTTTCGGGAAGTGACCAAGCTTCCGTATCTCGCTTGAAAGCTCAGTTAGAGAGTGATCAACGTGGGCATAGTATGAGCCGTTACATTTTGGCGACAGATGGACATAGAAGCTTTGCTCCGCAATCTAATCTCGTCATGTTTGGAGATTCAATTACTGAATGGGGCCCTTGGATCGACGCGCTTCGCGATTATTCGTTAGCTAACCGTGGGCTTGCTGGTGATACGACGGCAGGAATGTTAAAGCGAATCGACACGACCTTATTGGTGAAACCTAAACTGGTTTGTGTGATGGCGGGTATTAATGACCTGGCACAGGGGATATCGGTTAATGATGTTYTCAGCAACTATCAAGAWATGCTAGAAATATGGCGTTGTGAGGGGATTGATATTCTTGTTCAATCTACATTGTACTGCGGAGAAAGGCTGTCAGGCTTGAATGCACAAGTGACAGAACTCAATGAGTTGCTTGCTGAGTATTGTCAGTGCCATCAATTACGATTCCTGAATGTGAACCAAGTATTGGCTCAAAACGACATACTGAAGAATGAGTACAGTTGTGATGACTTGCACCTAACGGCGAGTGCATATATTCAGTGGCTAGAAGTGCTGAAACCTCAGTTAGAAATGAGCACTTTGAATTAGCAATAAACTTTGTCGACGTTACGTTCGTTAATGTTGTGAGTGATTCAAACTAGAGTGAAGCTATGAATAACCTAGCTTCACTGAAAAGAGATATTACGAGTTTTTGTTTCGGGGGGTAACTTAATCGCTCCAACAAAACACTTTATTTCGCCCTGCTTGTTTCGCTTTATATAGCGCATTGTCAGCTCTTGAAATCACATCTCTGAAGTTACTGTCAGTTGTCCTAGGGCTCGAAATACCAATACTTACCGTGAACTTAATATGATTGTTATTGAAGTAAACGGTCATCTTTTCTAGGGATTGTCGATACTTCTCCGCAAGTTCGACTGCATTGGGCTCTGTAATATCGGACAGCAGTAAAACAAATTCTTCCCCACCGATTCGGGCAAACAAATCATCTTTCCTTTTAATGGCTTGTATTCGCCGTGACATTGCAACCAATACGTCGTCGCCTCCCAAGTGACCATATTTGTCATTAAGTGACTTGAAGTTATCAATATCAATGATTAAAAGTGCGTGATCCTTATCTGAAGCTCTTGGTTGATGGTTGATGAGCTTAGTGGCTTCAATAAAAGCACGTCTATTCAGAATCCCGGTGAGGGTATCGATGTTTGCTAATGCTTCCATCTTAACCATTTGTTTCTGAGTTCGTATTTGAGCCGCGACCCAGCTTACTAAGCTTTTAAGTACTTGTGCATCTTGCTCTGTAAAGTGGTCTTTGTCTTTATGCGCGATATTAATCGTGCCATAGCATTTGTCTTCACTGATTAGTGGAGCATCCATGCAAGATAGCAAACCGCCTTCGGTCAGCCATTGGCAATCGATGAGTGTTTCAACACTGGTATCGTTACAAATACTGAGTTGTTTACTGGTAAAAACGTTGCCGACCATCGTATTTTCTATTGGGATTGGGCGGTCAATAGGTATGACTTCACTACCCGTTAAAGCGAACAGTGATAAGAACTTCGGATCTTGTTGTAGGGCGACACTGACCCTATCGGCTTGAAAGATGTGATTAATCCAATATGACGTACTATGCAGGATGTCACCTAACGTTTTAGCCTGAGACAGCTCATCAAAAAATTCGAGTGGGAAATAGGTGTTCATGTGTGTATTAGGCCGTTCTACCCTAGAAGAGTGATCATTCAATTTATTCTCTCCGGATTCTAATATGAGCAGATAGACTTATTGAATTATAAGTCTAGGTAAGGACTTAGGGCTTTTCAATTCTTACAAATAAGATACTTACTAATAAGCGCTCTACTGATTGGGCTTGAATTGCAGGCTTCTAAAATGGAGTCAATGGTTCGGAATTAGGCTAGATTCAATTCGCGCTTGAGCGGGTAACAACGAAAAAAGCCAGCATTTGCATGCTGGCTTCCGTGATTTGGTTAGTGTCTAGTTATTAAACTAGCTTCATCTCTTGGATGATATCAGAAGCAATCTCTGGCTTAGTACTTGTCGGTTTAGCATGAAGATCTGACTTCAATTGACCTTTACGGTTGCTTAATCCTGTCTCTAGTTTTTTCAGTGCAGAGGCAATGGCAGGATACATAACATCGTTAGTCGCTTTTGCTGAAACTCGTACGCCTTCGTAATTGGTAAAGATTTCTACTTCGTGCTGTCCATGTTCTTTGGTGATGATAATGTCGCAGCTGATCAGTTGCGGAAAGTGAGCTGATACTTTTTCAAATTTTTGTTCAATTTCTTTACGTGAGTCGTCGTTAATTGATACGTGGTGTGTCTGAACGTTTACTTTCATATAATCATACCTTTCCAATGACTGTGTGTCTTAAACCTAGCAAATACATCGCGTTTTAACCAAGTGTCGGTTCACACATGTGTGATTGAGTTCAGTGTTATCAAATAATATTGGGTTACCCCCTTGAATACCGGGAAGAGCAGCAGCATATTATGTTTCGGAATATTCATCTCTGCATAAAAAAACGCCGTGTATCGTTTTAAAGCTTTATCTCTTCCCTAAATGGCTGCCTGTCACCGCCAGAAAAACTATCGAAGCATTGTTGAGTATAGTCTTGATTTGGCGAAATATTATTCGTTAATCATTCTCTAGCGTTTTAAGTGTTTCATTTTATATTTGCGTATTAATTACAAATTGAACAAACCGATCGCGTAACGGGTGTTCTCTGTCTGCGTCCCACGTCATCCCGACTCCCCACTTAGTGTGCTCTCCCAATAATGGTATGAATTCAATATGGTCGTCGTTTAACTGCCGTGCACTGCTTGGCACTATGGTGACCCCGAGGTTCGCTGAAACAAGCGCAAGTAATGTGAGAATATCATCGGCTTCTTGAGTAATGTTTAACTCTAATTCCTGGTCAAAACAGTAGGCTTGGATTTGCTTATTCAGCCCAGGACCACGGTGTTGAGCGAGTTTTAAGTAGGGTAAATCAGCCAGCTCTCGAAGTAGGTTTGAAGAGGTGATATTACGCTTCTTATGTACTGCGACCACTAAAGTGTCTTCAAATAATAGTTGGCTATTAAGGGAAGGTTGGTTTGAAAGCCGATTGAAACTGATATCCAATTCATGGGTAAGTAGTGCGTCTATCTGTTGTTGTGAAGGGGTGTCGTTCAAGGCAATGTGTACGTCAGGATATTGGGACTTAAACGCGGCGATCAGCTTTGGAGCTTGATGGTACGTCGACACGCCGAAACCAATGTTGAGATGCCCGCTCGTCCCCGCTGAAACTGAACTCGATAGTTGTTTAAATAGTCGCATTGAGTCGACGATTTTGAGAGCTTCTGGTAGCAAAACCTCACCTGCGCGCGTTAGCTCTGCTCCATTTCTTCCTCGGGCAAATAATGTCGTCCCTATGCTCGACTCTAAACGCTGAATCTTTTTTGTTAACGCCGACTGTGTCATGAAAAGTTGCTCTGAAGCGAGACGGTAATTGCCAGATTTAGCCAGTTGACCGAATGCCTTAAGTAGATCTACATCCATTCCATATGCTCATTAAACTTAAAATATTATTCATTATAAGGAATTGAATGTGTTTTTTATACTGACTCCATACTAGATAATGATGATTCGGAGACAACCATGAAAGATATAAAAGTCGCATCAGTTCAGATGAACCACCATGCTAATGATAAAGCTTATAACTTATCGATGATCGAGCATTATGTTGAAGCCGCGTCACAGCAAGGTGTCGAAATAGTTTGCTTCCCTGAAATGTGCATTACGGGCTATTGGCACGTATCTAAGTTATCAAGGGAAGAGATAGTCGGTCTCGCTGAGTGTGTCCCAAGTGGTGATTCGACTCAGCAGTTATTGGCATTATCAGAAAAATTTGGAATGAGTGTGGGGGCTGGTTTAATCGAAATCGGTTCTGACGGAGAGCTCTACAACACTTACGTCTTTGCTATGCCGAATGGTGAAGTTCAAAAGCATCGTAAGCTTCATACCTTTGTTAGCCCACACATGAGTAGTGGTAGTGAATACACAGTGTTCGATACCCCGCACGGTTGTAAAGTGGGGATCTTGATCTGTTGGGATAATAACTTAGTTGAGAACGTTAGGATCACCGCGTTAAAAGGTGCAGATATTTTGATCGCACCTCATCAAACAGGGGGATGCCAGTCACGAAGCCCTAATTCAATGAAGAACATAGACCCCAATCTATGGCTGAATAGGCATGAAGATCCAGAGGCGATACGTGCGGAAATGCAAGGTAAGAATGGAAGAGAGTGGCTAATGCGTTGGTTGCCTTCACGAGCTCACGACAACGGGATGTTTCTGATTTTCAGCAACGGTGTTGGGGTCGATACTGGTGAAGTACGAACGGGTAATGCGATGATCCTTAACCCTTATGGAGAAACGCTCATTGAAACGGACAGCGTTGAAGATGATATGGTTGTCGCAGAGCTTCACGCCGAAGAACTTGAAATGTGTACCGGGCGTCGCTGGATCCGTGGACGTCGTCCTGATYTGTATCAACCGATCACCGAAGCACTAGGCCATGAGCTTGACCCTCATCAAGCTCGTTTTGCAGAAGAGTAGCGGTAATCATTCTTCATCACTGTAATTTAAATACTGAACACATAAATCATAAAATGCCTGAGCTTGTGGTGAAATAGTTCGGTCGGCTAATCTGAAAATACCGATCTGACGTTGTAATGGTGGATCGATTAATGGAAGCCAAACAAGGCGAGTTTCGTTAGTTGGGAACGCAAGCTTGGGTAACGTTGTTACCCCTATCCCTAATTCTAATACCGAAAATAGCGAAGTAATGTTTTCAACTGAGTAAAGAGCTTGCTCGCTGAGTGTTCGCGCGGGCGTTGGATCAAGTAGGGTGCAAGTCCCATTTCTAATGAAAGGTTGTTTTAACAAAGTTTGCCATTCTATCCCATTTGGTTGACTTGCTATCGGGTTGTCCTTTAAACACACTACACCGATTGGATCGGCGATGAGTGGCGTAAACATGATCGACTCTTCTTCAAGATTCGAGCAATTTCCCAGAGCTAAATCTACCTCTCCTGAGAGCAACCTTTCTTCAACACCTGCCGCATTATCGTCGATCAGGCTAACTTCAACATTTGGGAATTGCTCACAGAAAGCACCGAGTACACTTGGGATCAATTTTGCGGCAACAGAAGGCACGCTAGCGATTCGAACTCGGCCTTGTTGACCCGCTGCTGCTGCTCTTAGGTCGTTATTTAAAGCATTGTAAACATTCAGAAATTGTATGATTTTAGGGAGGCATATTTCCCCAAATGGTGTGAGTGTCGATTTGTTCCCTGTTTCAAACAGCGCCTGCCCAAGTATCTTTTCTAGCTCTTTAATTGAGGTAGAAAGTGCCGCTTGAGATCGATTTGCGCGGTGTGAAGCTGCCCGAAAACCACCTTCTTCGACGACCAAAACAAAATGTTTCAGTTGTTGTAGTTTAATACTCATTTCTCCAGCTCCCTGCCAGCCCTTGATTTACCTCACTTTAAGCAAGGTGATAAGTTTTATTTATCAAATGCACAAAATTTACCGTTAGATTTATCAAGTGTCAATTGGCAGTATTTAACCATCTTGAAACATAGTTGTTACAAAGTTGGATGGAATCGTGAACGCTCAAACTAAAAAACACCCAGTAAAAACCTCTCTTTTTGCTTCTAAAGCACCACTTGAATGGGCAATCGTAAATAACGGCACGCTGTATACGGCGCAAATCCCAATTGATGAGACCGGCGCAGTAGTCGAAGGCGGAATTGAGGCTCAGACACGTCAAACTTTTAGCAACCTTGTTCACACATTGGAATGTGCTGGTGAGTCTATGGACTCAGTTCTACAAGTTCTGATTTACGTCACTGACCGTGAGTATTTGAAAACGGTAAACAGCATTTATGCTGAATATTTCAATGCACCTTACCCAAATCGAGCTGCGGTTGTGGTTGCAGGCTTAGCTCGCGAAGAAATGCTGGTGGAGTTTGTGGTTTACGCTTCGGCTTCACAACCGCAACCATAGTAACGACTAAAATTATTGATATGACTTCGGTGATTTAATCAGTCTCAAAATTTTGCACAACTTACATAAATAATTGGCTGCCAGACTCAAATGCAGCTCAACCGTGACAAGGATAGAATGATGACTCAAGCCCACATGACTCAAACAAAAAGTATTCAAGCAGAAAACGCACTTTATATTGCAGGTGAATGGCAATCAGGCATTAACACTGTTGCGAACATCAACCCTTCAGATATTTCTGAAAACCTGGGTCAATTTGCGCAAGCAAGTGAAGAACAGGTTCAGCAAGCAATATCAGCGGCAAAATACGCTCAACCTGAGTGGGAAAAAACACCGATTGAACGCAAGCAAGCGGTTTTGCAAGCCATTGGCGATGAGCTTATTGCTCGTTGTGACGAGTTGGGTACATTGCTTTCTCGTGAAGAAGGCAAGCCGTTTGCTGAAGGGCGCGGTGAAATCTACCGAGCAGGTCAATTTTTCCAATATTTTGCAGCAGAAGTGTTGCGCCAAATTGGTGATAACGCAGCTTYCGTCCGTCCAGGGGTCTCCGTTGAAGTGACTCGTGAAGCCGTTGGCGTTATCGCCATTATCTCTCCTTGGAATTTCCCAACTGCAACTGCAGCTTGGAAGATTGCTCCGGCACTAGCGTTTGGTAACAGTGTTATTTGGAAACCTGCAAATCTAACGCCAGCAAGTGCCGTTGCACTTACCGAGATCATCCATCGACAAGGTATTCCAGCTGGTACTTTTAACCTGGTGCTGGGTAGTGGTTCGAAAGTGGGTGATGCGCTTATTAATTCTAAAGACATCAATGGCGTGAGCTTTACTGGCTCGGTTGATACTGGCCGTAAAGTTGCTGCAGCGACTGCACCAAACTTTGTGCGTTGTCAGCTAGAAATGGGCAGTAAAAATGCACTTGTGATTGC
>NZ_JAKJSW010000486.1:0-683 GCF_050337375.1 Vibrio makurazakiensis
CGGGGAGGACGCTCACCACTTTGTGGTTCATGACTGGGGTGAAGTCGTAACAAGGTAGCCCTAGGGGAACCTGGGGCTGGATCACCTCCTTATACGAAGATATCACGATAAGTGTCCACACAGATTGATTAGGTTTAGAAAGTAAAAGAGACGAAGAACTCCCAAGTTCTTCAAATCCAGTGTCCCGTTCGTCTAGAGGCCTAGGACACCGCCCTTTCACGGCGGTAACAGGGGTTCGACTCCCCTACGGGATACCATTGGGTCGTTAGCTCAGTTGGTAGAGCAGTTGACTTTTAATCAATTGGTCGCAGGTTCGAATCCTGCACGACCCACCATTCTTTCTCCGCGAAGGAATTAAAACTATCGTGGGCGATTAGCTCAGTTGGGAGAGCACCTGCCTTACAAGCAGGGGGTCACTGGTTCGAGCCCGGTATCGCCCACCATTCTCTAAAAATTCTTGGTTAYTTAAATATCCAAACCACTTCTTTTGTCGYTGGTTGGTTTATTTGACTCTGAGAGTCTTTAGAAAATGCGAATTTTAGAACAATGGTTCTGGAAGTCTCATGCTCTTTAACAATTTGGAAAGCTGACTGATTGATTACTTACGAGTAATTCAATCAAATTTAAAAGTTCTCAATGTTTATCTTTATTGATAAACACAACAAACACATTCAAGTGTCTTG
>NZ_JAKJSW010000487.1:0-665 GCF_050337375.1 Vibrio makurazakiensis
GATATAGAGTATGCAGGGGAAATGAAAGTAAACGGAGCCACATTTAGATAATTCACAGCGAGAGCAAGTGTTCATGAGTCTAAGTGAAACGGTTTATCCTTGCGATGAAGAAGAAGAGAAAGAAGCATTAAACTGTGATAATGATTTTATTACAGGCAAAAAAAACGGGCATACATGCCCGCTAGATAATTTTAAAGCCTTAAGAACGTAATCCATCACGCCAGAACCATTACACAAAAAGTATAGCATACCTTAAACATTTTGCAATATGGTKCTCTGTTTTATTTGTAACCCCCCTCTATGATGGGCTTGACTAATGAAAGACGTACTTTGTTTCTATGGATAGCTTCTTGCGGTAGGCTTATGAAGCCGTATTGGTTGAGTGCCTCTTTATGGTTCTCCGACAAAGTCAGTTCAATGAAAAACTGCTCATCTTCAGTAAAGTTTTTACGGTGCGGAGGCAAATCAATATACATGTAATACACGTTGGCTAATGGGTAGCGTCCAGACARGATAGTTTCTTTGTTTACATCATAAGTCATCCCTTGATTATCAATAATCGACAACCACTTTGTTTCTTCTATCTGGTCTGAATAAACTGCATAACCAATGGAAGCCGATTCTGACTCTATTTTTTCGACTAACTCCCCAGTAGTACCGAGAAA
>NZ_JAKJSW010000488.1:0-648 GCF_050337375.1 Vibrio makurazakiensis
ATTTTTGCCTATCATTCTGTTTAATGTCGATAATTAAAATAGTTATAAAGAAAAGGCTCCTAATTTTAGGAGCCTTTTTTACATCTGATTCATATATAGGTTTAACGCTCCCAATATGCTTCTTCTAAGCTATCTTCACGCTCAGGTAGACCACGAGATAAACGTGGAGAGTGCTGAACTAAAACTTCATAGCTAGCACGGTTTGAATATTTACAAACTTGCGAGAAAGAAGAATACGTCAAATATGGGTGCTGATGCTTGCTTGAATTAGGTACATTTTCTTTATGGTATTTATTAGCAGCCATATCATGCAGTAATGCAGATAAAGCAGCGTCACCTGCACCATTAGTATTCTTAATTTTTTCAGGTCCACCCATGTAAGGTGCTATATGTGAATATACCTTAATTGGGCTAATACATAATTCACGAGATGCAGGACGGCTGAATTCAAAACGGTTAAATTCCGCAATAGAACCCGGTAATAAAGGTAAAGACGTTTCGCGTTTTGCTTCTTCTTCAGTGTAGCCCGCCATAAATAGACCAACTGGGCCAGCAGTACAAAGAACAAGGTCTACCCAATCAAGCGCTTTATCTGAAGCTGCAAGAGGGTCGCTTTCACCCGTTAACGCTTCAGCTTCATCTTCATTC
>NZ_JAKJSW010000489.1:0-634 GCF_050337375.1 Vibrio makurazakiensis
ATCGGGTGCTTTGGTTAAGTAGTAGGGTATAAGCTGCCTGTAGTTCGAAATCGCCGAGCAGGTTAATCTCTTCTGCAAGCTGTGTACGTGCGCTAATGACTTCAAGGGTTAATCCGGTTTCACTTTTACTACCTTGATCTTGAAGTTTCTTAGCGAGTTGGTTGAATTGAGACTGATACAAAGAGAGCGTATCTAGAGTTAATGTTACAGACCCTTGAATGCGACTAGCTTGCCCATTTAGTAAGCTTTGGATACGCACAATTCTTTCTTTTAAGATTGTGATGGTTTTGTCGAATCTGTCTACGTACTTTAGATCTTGTCGTGCAAGGAAGTCTTTCTCGTGGCGTCTTAAAGTGAGCAGATCAATTTCACTATTTTGATTTTCGAGACTGGCTTGCTGTAATTGGTCGAGCTTAGCAAAGCTATATTGCTCGTAGAGCGCATAGCATGCTATCCCACACAGCAAGAGCGTGGTTATTAATATTAACTGCGCGCGAATGGACAGCGAGTGCAATAGCTTTGAATATAAAGGTCGCTTAGGCATACCTTACCCCCTAGATTAACTGACGTTGAATGCCCACTGAAATATTATGTTTATATGACGTTTTTGTTACAGCGGTTACTAACTAATAGC
>NZ_JAKJSW010000490.1:0-634 GCF_050337375.1 Vibrio makurazakiensis
TCTGAAGAGTGATGTCACGATAGGCTTCTTTTATCCAATTCGGAATTCWGTTTTCTGGTACTGCTTAGTTAGCCATTCCCCAAAACCATCGACAATCCCAATCACTGAGCGTTTCTGGATTAATCGGCCCGACAACAGAATACCCAAGCGCTCAATCTCGACTTTCTTCTCTGGGTGATATCTTAAAAATTGCTGACCACACTCTAGCGGGTTATCAAACCACCTTTTGTCGCGATACATAATTAAGGAGTAGCTTGCTCTTAGCAGCTTTTTGGCAATAGCAATTTGTGCCGCCACTTGCTCTTGAGGATTAGCAGATCGAGCAACTTTATTTCGATACACAGCTAGCCAATCTTCCACGTCCATATTCCAATGTTTAGCAATTTCCCAGTTTGTTTCAAAGTCCCCATAACAATCAGACAGGTCTTCTCCATGAACACATACTGCTAGGTGCTTCAACATAAAGCCCCATGTGAAGATATTTCCGAAATCCATAATGTCGCTGACTAGAGCCGTTTTAATGGAAACTTGAGTGACTTGAGGAAAGCTCTTTTGGAAGCGCCACTTAATCGTATTCAGTAGCGTGGTACGGTTCTCAGAAAATGAGCGATGAGTGATCACAACAACATCAAGG
>NZ_JAKJSW010000491.1:0-628 GCF_050337375.1 Vibrio makurazakiensis
TTTCTGCAACCAAGATGGCAAAGACAACGGCAAAGAATGCAACCACACCACCTAATGGACCAGTAAATGATACTTTATCGCCAAACAAAATATTAATCGCTTCAAGCATGACAAATTTACTGCCGACCAAAATAACGTAAGTACTTAAACCTCGGTAAACTTTAGGTGCGGTACCTGGTTTCGATTTGAAGTAATCGGCAATTCGGTGCTCGGCGTTGATTGATAACTTTAACAGCAGCTGTAAGAGCAATGCTGCCGCAAGTGAAATAGTGAAAGATTCAATGTTTACGAAATCCCAGTATTCATCAAAAATGTTTAAGACTGTTAAATCGACAAGTACCGCTAACGTGTAGCCAACAAAGAGTCGTTGGGGTGTATTGAAACCATATTCTTTACTTGGTGAGCTCATAATTGACCTTATTTTTATTGATGTCGTTGTCTGTGTTTTATATTGCCGACCTACGAATTAAAAAGAAACCATTTACTAAGTTGATGAAATTAATTGGCGTAAAATGGTAAGTATATTCGCTCTATTGTAGGGATAATAAAATGGTCGAAAATTTCATTGAGGTATATCCATGATTGTTTTATTTAGAGTACAAGATATTAATGAGTTAAATGTACATAT
>NZ_JAKJSW010000492.1:0-618 GCF_050337375.1 Vibrio makurazakiensis
ATTCTGAGTATGCTTTATAAAGCATCACCAGAAGACGTTCGCTTCATCATGATTGACCCGAAAATGCTGGAGCTTTCTGTTTATGAAGGTATCCCTCACTTATTGTCTGAAGTAGTAACAGACATGAAAGACGCATCGAATGCGCTTCGCTGGTGTGTGGGTGAGATGGAGCGCCGTTATAAGCTTATGTCTGCTCTTGGTGTTCGTAATATTAAAGGCTATAACGATAAGCTTAAGATGGCAGCTGAAGCAGGGCATCCTATCCATGATCCTCTATGGAAAGAGGGCGACACAATGGATCAAGAAGCGCCATTGCTTGAAAAACTGCCTTACATCGTAGTGATCGTCGATGAATTTGCTGATCTAATCATGGTGGTGGGCAAAAAAGTTGAAGAACTGATTGCTCGTTTGGCACAAAAAGCACGTGCCGCAGGTGTTCACTTGATCCTAGCGACTCAACGTCCATCGG
Organism: Vibrio makurazakiensis; assembly: GCF_050337375.1. NCBI lineage: Bacteria > Pseudomonadati > Pseudomonadota > Gammaproteobacteria > Vibrionales > Vibrionaceae > Vibrio > Vibrio makurazakiensis. The sequence continues at coordinate 470 of NZ_JAKJSW010000492.1, forward strand.
TAGATGTTATTACTGGTTTGATTAAAGCAAATATCCCAACTCGTGTCGCATTTACCGTTTCTACGAAAACAGACTCTCGAACCATTTTGGATCAAGGCGGTGCTGAGTCGTTGCTAGGTATGGGTGATATGCTTTATCTACCTCCGGGT
>NZ_JAKJSW010000493.1:0-612 GCF_050337375.1 Vibrio makurazakiensis
GTATTTGAAACGAGCCACACCGCAAAATATCGTGATAGCCGGGATAGCGGGTGCAATGCCGCCGTTACTTGGTTGGACAGCTGTGACAAATGAGCTTCATTCGAACGCGTGGCTTCTTGTCATGATTATCTTTATTTGGACTCCACCGCATTTTTGGGCTTTGGCAATACATCGTAAGGAAGATTACGCCAAAGTCGACATTCCGATGCTGCCAGTAACACACGGCGTAGAATACACAAAGACTTCGATATTCCTATATACAATTTTACTTACCCTAGTATGTATTTTACCTGTACTGGTTGCCATGAGCGGTTGGTTATACTTGGTTGCATCTCTTGCGCTGAATGCAGGTTTTATCTATCACGCATGGAAGCTCAAGTACCGAACTACTCCCAAATCGGCAATGGGCACTTTTAAATATTCCATCTACCACTTAATGCTACTGTTCATTGCATTGCTTGCTGATCATTACATGTTGTAGTGCGTTAGAAAGCATGTTCCAAGGAACTGTTTTTGAACAGGACCTTGAATCTCTAAGAGTAGAGGTCTCTTTAATTTCATTGGTAAAGGCAAACGGTTTCGTTTGTTTGAGTAAAATATGCACTTTATTGT